>JAUVSX010000211.1 GCA_030596915.1 Chloroflexota bacterium
CCGCCGAGAGAAGCCCGGACGCCAGTGGAACAGCGGCCGCCAAGCGGTTGGTACAAGACCAGAGAGGGATGAACACATGAAGGCAGTCAGAGCCATCGCAGAGATTCTGAAACGGGAAGGGGTGACATTCATCACGGGTTTTCCGCTCAACCCGATCATCGACGCCGCCGCTGAAGCCAACATCCGTCCGATCATCGTTCGCCAGGAGCGCATCGGCGCGCACATGGCTGACGGATTCAGCCGCATCTCGTCTGGCCGGCGCGTTGGCGTGTTCGTGATGCAGGTCGGTCCCGGATGCGAGAACGCCTTCGGCGGGGTTGCCCAGGCCTACGCAGACTCGGTACCGATCGTCGTATTGCCATCGGGGTACGCCCGCGACCGCGCAGACCTGCCCCCGAACTTCAAGTCGTCTCTCAACTACCGCCACATCACCAAGTGGGTGGAGCAGGTGACGCTCGCCGCGGTGGTGCCAGACGCAATGCGGCGCGCGTTCACACAGGTCAGGAATGGACGGCCACGTCCCGTACTCGTGGAGTTCCCGATGGATCTGCTCGATGAGGACGTCCCCGAACCACTCGACTACGTGCCCACGTACGCAATCCGAACGGCGCCGGACCCGCAGGGGGTCGTTGAAGTGGCTCAGGTCTTGCGTCAGGCATTGCGGCCTGTTATCTACGCTGGGCAGGGCATCCACTACGCCCAGGCCTGGTCGGAGCTTCGCGGCCTCGCTGAGATGCTGTCGGCTCCGGTGGTAACCAGCCTCCAGGGGAAGAGCGCTTTCCCAGAGAACCATCCGCTCTCACTTGGATGTGGCGGGCGCACGATGCCGGCGATGGTGCCTCATTTCCTGGGGCGGTCGGACGTTATCATCGGCGTCGGGTGTAGCTTTGCCAGGACCGCATTCGGGGTGCCGATGCCTTCCGGCAAGGTCATCGTGCACGCCACCTTGGATCCAGCCGACCTGAACAAAGACGTCCGTGCCGACCATGCGCTGCTGGGGGATGCGAAGCTGGCGCTGAAAGCGCTGCTCGCAGGGCTTGGGTCCCGCCCAGATGCCCGGTGGCACGACCGGATGCCGGGAGTTGTCGAGGAGATCGCGTCGGTGAAGGCACAGTGGCTCGCCGAATGGATGCCCAAGCTGACGTCCGCAGAGGTGCCGCTCACACCGTATCGCGTGATCTGGGACCTGATGCACACGGTCGACCGTGAGAACACGATTATCACCCACGACGCCGGCGGCCCCCGCGACCAACTCTCGGCGTTTTGGGAGACGGTTGCGCCGCTCAGCTACATCGGCTGGGGCAAGAGTACGCAGCTCGGATCAGGCCTGGGATTCTCGATGGGGGCCAAGCTTGCCGAGCCAGGCAAACTGTGCATCGCGGTGATGGGCGACGCAGCCATCGGGATGACCGGGATGGATCTCGAGACGGCTGCACGCGAGCAGATACCCATCCTCGTCGTGCTGTTCAAGAACTCGGTCATGGCGTGCGAGCTGAACGTAATGGAGGTATCAACGGAGAAGTTTGGATGCACAGTCCTCTTGGGCGACTACACAGCGTTGGCCCGGTCGCTTGGCTGCTACGCTGAGCGCGTCACGCAACCCGAGGAGATTGTCCCCGCCATCGGACGCGGGATCCGGAAGACGCAGGAAGGCACGCCGGCGCTGTTGGAGTTCATCACGGGCGAGGAGACCGCGCTCTCCAAGTTCTAGCACACGACGCATGCGGTGGCGCGCTGGTCGGCCTAGTGCTACTGGCACAGGGGGCTGAGCCCTTGAACGGGAGCAGCCCCGTTCACGACAGGGAGGCAGGGACCGTATGAATAGGCCATCAGAGGATCAGACGATGGCACGCGCTGGCGTCTCCAGACAGAACGGAGGCCAAGTGACCTGGCGTGCGCACTGGATATGGGGCAAGCATCCGGCCGGCGCCCCGAACGAATACCTATACGCACGGCGCGTTTTCACCCTCGACGGTGAGCCCGTGGCCGCAGCGCTGCACATCTCGGCCGATACGTTCTATCGGCTCACCGTGAACGGCCAGTTGGTGGGGCAGGGCCCGGCACGGAGTGATCCTGCGTGGATGAGCTATGACACGTATGACGTTGGCGGCTTGCTCACTACGGGCGACAATGTCATCGCCGTTGAGGTCAACAGTTTCATCCGGTCTCCAGGTGGGCTCATCTGTCAGTGTCAGATTGCGCTCAGCAACCAGGAGACCTCGGTCTTCACCGACGAGGCCTGGCGTGTCCTGCTGTCGCGCGCCTGGGATGCTCAGGCGCTCCCGAATACGCCCTGGGACTACAGCGAGCTCTACGATGCGCGATGTGAGCCGGAGGGCTGGAAGGACGCCGGATTCGACGATAGTGAGTGGCAGAGGCCCCTGTTGCGTGATCTGCAGGACACGACCAAGCGCAGGGGGGCCGTGGCCGCAGACCTCGCCGCGCACACGCACACGGAGCCCTACCTGACGCTCGAGCCGCGGGACATACCGCAGATGCGGGAGGAGACCGTTCTCCCAGTGAGTATCGTCGACCAGGGCGAGGCAGAGGATGTGCTGTCGGCGGACCAGGTGCACGATATCGCTTTGGAGATGGCGATCGAGCCGCTAACGCCTCTGCGCGTCTGCCGCATCGACGGATCTGAGCAACTCGTTTAAGCAGCGGGGAGGCCTGTCGTCATCGAGAATGAGTTCCCGTACTCCTCGCCGGACAGCTTCTACGGCTTCTGGGATCGTGCCCAAGGTCCACCCATCTCTCGTAGCGCTTACATCGTGCTCGACTTCGGGCGCCTGATGAATGGCCGGTTCGAACTCGACGTCGAAGGTGCTGCCGGGAGCATCGTCGACATCGGCTTCGGCGGGGCCATGGTCGGCGATCGGGTCCTCTTGCGCCCGTACCAAGGTCACTGCCACGCGGACCGCTACATTCTGCGCGAGGGGCGGCAAACGTGGCGCAGCTTTCACTGGAAGCAATTCCGCTATGTGCATCTCGTCTTTCGCAATCTCGACAGCCCTCTCAGGCTGCACGCTTTTCGCACGATCAGGACCGAGCATCCGCTTGAGCAGCGCGGATCCTTCCGCTGTTCCGATCCCTTCCTGAATCGCCTGTGGAAGGCAGCGACCAACACCGTACGGCTGACGCTGCACGATTCCTACATGGACACCGCCGAGCGTGAGAAGCGGATATGGAGCGGCGACGCTTCTCAACAGCTCCTCGGCGCCTTCGCGGCCTTCGGAGACATCGCCGCTACCCACCGCTACTTCCGGCTCATGGCACGGGGGCAAAGCCCCATCGGCTGGTTTCCCGACTTCCTCCTGGCGGGGCTCAGCGACGGCGCCGGGCAGCGACTGCCCTACCTTGAGCACTCGCTGCAACTGGTGATGCGCATTGGGGAGTACTATTGGTATGCGGGGAACCAGGCGCTGATTGACCAGCTCTATCCAAGCGTTCACAGGTTCCTCACGTGGTTGGCCGCGTACCGCAACGAACACGGATTGCTGGGATTCGTCCCGACGAAGCGCTGGATCGATTGGGCTGGCTGCGATCTGCGCGGCGAGGCGTTGGCAACGAACCTGCTCTACTATCAGTGTTTGCGGTACGCCGCCACGCTCGCCCGCTCGTACGGGAGGAGCAGCGATGCCGAGCACTACGATGCGCTGGCTAGACCAATCCCCGAAGCTGTGAACCGACGGTTCTGGGACGCGGGGCGAGGGCTGTTTTCCGACAGCCTGATCGATGGCGAGCAGACGGGGAGTGTCAGCGAGCACGCCAACTACCTCGCCTTGCTGTTTGGCGTTCCTGATCGGGGCCGCCGCGACGAGATCCTCGCGAATCTGCTCGCACATTCGCCAGACGTCGCACAGGCCGAGCCTCTGTTCATGCTGTACCCGCTTCAGGCCCTGTTCCGTGCCGGTCGGGCACAGGCTGCCCTCGATCTGATGCGCACCCGCTACGCTCGAGTGCTCGGTCCGGGAGTTGACACGCTGCGCGAGGAGTGGTCCAACCGGGTCTCATTCCGCTACGGAACCTGGTGGGCACGGTACCGGGGGGCAGCTCACGGCGCAGCCGCCTTCGTCTCCTACGTTCTGTCCTCGGAGGTGCTCGGCGTCCGGCCAGTCGAGCCAGGATTCCGCGTGTTCGCTGTTTGCCCTCAGTGGGGCGATCTCACCACGTGCGATGGCGTCGTGCCAGCTCCTTGCGGAGACATCCACGTCTCGTGGGAGAAGCACCCGGACCGCTTCGCCGTGGGCGTAGCTGTGCCGGACGGGGCTGTCGCGCAGGTATGGTTGCCTTCGGCGGCGGACCACCTTGTTGATAAGGAACTTGCGGGGCTGTCCGGGAGCGTTAGGGCGCAGGCGGCGGTCGCGGACGGGATCGTTCTCACGGTGGGGGCGGGGGAGCACGCGTTCGTGGCGGAGGGTCTGCGCGCTCCACTGGGGTAGGGGCAGGCCCATTCGAGCAGCACGGCTGGGAGTAAGCCCGCCGTCGCTCAATGCTCTCATCCTTCGGTTCGCCAGCGTCGGCGCAGCGCTGGCGGGCGTCGCGCTGTGCGGGCGGCGGGCCCTTCGACGGCGTTCAATGTGACGGGCGCGGGCGGTCGAACGTATCTCACGCGGAATCCGCTCGACGGGATGGCACGGCCAGTCGTGCGGCATGTCACTGGCCTGGGCAGCCGGCGTCTCGGCGCCCAGTGGCTTGAGAGGGCAAGGTTCAACAAGGAGTCTGCGACGGAATGATTAGGATAGCGGAGTTTCTCAGCCCACGACTGTCGCCTCTGTGGCGACTGGTCAAGCAGTGCGGAGTCGAGGACATCGTCGGGTCGATGGACTTCCGCGATGATCTAGGCGGCCTCGGCCGGCGCCATCGTCCCTGGGGGTACACCTCACTCGTGCGAGTCAAGGCAGCGTACGAGGACTTCGGCTTCAGGCTGGCCGTCGTAGAAAGCCGGCCGCCCCTCGAGAAGGCGAAGCTGGGCCTGCCCGGGCGCGACGAGGAGATCGATACTGTTTGCGAGCTAGTCCGCAATATGGGCAAGCTCGCGATACCGGTCTGGTGCTACGAGTGGATGCCGGTGCTGGGCGTTCTGCGTACGTCGACGACGACCCCCTCGCGCGGCGGGGCGCTGGCGAGCGGATACGACCACGACTTGATGCGCGCGGCGCCGCTGACGGAACACGGAATCGTGTCCGCAGAACTGCTGTGGCAGACCCTTGAGTACTTCCTCGAGCGCGTGGTACCGGTCGCGGAAGAATCGAACGTCCAACTGGCGATGCACCCTGACGATCCGCCGCTTTCGCCCATCCGCGGGATCAGCCGGATAATGTCCAGCGTTGAGAGCTTTGACCGGCTCCTCGACCTCGCGCCAAGTCCTGCGAACGGAATCGCCTTGTGCCAGGGCAACTTCACCCTGATGACAGGCGACCTGCCCGGCGTGATCCGGCACTTCGGCAGCCAGCGCAGGGTCTTCTTCGTCCACTTCCGCGACGTGCGAGGCACGGCGGACCATTTCGTCGAGACGTTCCACGATGACGGGAAGACCGATATGCTCGCCTGTATGCGCGCCTACCGAGACATTGGCTACGACGGGGTGTGTAGGCCCGACCACGTGCCTACGATGGAGGGGGACAGTAACGACCGCCCGATGTACTCGTCGATCGGGCGACTGTTTGCCATCGGCTACCTGAAAGGGCTGAGAGAGGCTGTGTACTCGTCGGAGCTAGCCGATGTTGGCTTGTCGTAGGCAGCCAGCCGGACAGTTCCCCAAGCTGCTCGCAACGGACTCCGTAGTCTGCTTGACAGCCACCGGAGATATGCTATACTGCGGCCACGCCAATGACGACCGCCATCCGCTTTTTCCTAGACTACGACGATAATGCTTGCGGTCCTCATGGGCGGCCGACGGTGTGACACGTCGGGTCTGGAGCAATCCATCACAAG
>JAUVSX010000295.1 GCA_030596915.1 Chloroflexota bacterium
ATCGAAACTCCTCTGAGTTCAGCAGCGCATCGTGCTGCCCTTCTCTTCTCGACGAAAAGGGCTTCTGATTCTGCGTTGGCACTGATTTCGCGACGTGCTTGCCTCGACCGCGAAAGGTCTGGTCCCTGTGTCCAGCTACTCAAGACGGTGGCAGATCGCGCCCAGCGCCCCACCCGACCAATTCGCCCGGTTCCCTGACCTCGACCCGCTCACGGTTCAGGTCCTGTTCCACCGGGGCCTCCGCGATTCGGACAGCGTCGCGAGCTTCTTCAGCGATCCCCCGGACGACGCCAATCCATTCTCGCTCGCGGGCGTGGACGTAGCGGTCACACGCCTTCGCCAGGCGCTGCGCGCAGGCGAACGCATCGTGGTCTACGGCGACTTCGACGTCGATGGCCTGACCGCCACCGCCCTCCTGGTGCAAACGCTTGGCGCACTCGGTGGAATCGTACGCCCGCACATCCCTCATCGAATCGACGAGGGCTATGGCCTGAGGAAGCCCAGGCTTTCGCTGCTGGCCGAGCAAGGTACTCGGCTGGTTGTGACGGCGGACTGTGGCATCCGTTCGATCGACGAGATCGCGCACGCCAATGCGCTGGGTCTCGACGTCATCGTGACGGACCATCACACCGTCGGCCCCGATCTGCCGGATGCGGTCGCGGTGATCAATCCCAAACGGCACGACGGAGAGTACGGCTTCCGCGAGCTGGCCGGTGTGGGGGTGGCCTACCGCCTGGCCCAGGCCCTGTTGCGTGTGCAGCGGCAGACGGATGGTGCCGCAGGCGTGAACGGACTGGAGGAGGAGGCCCTGCTTGACCTGGTCGCGCTGGGTACCGTCGCGGACCTAGCCCCGCTGCGCGACGAAAACCGCGTCCTGGTTCGCCGCGGATTGTCTCGGCTCAACCGTATGGACCGTCCCGGCATAGAGGCGCTCTGCCGGCGGGCGCGACTGACACCCGGACAGATCGATGCACAGGCGATTGGCTATGGCCTGGGACCGCGGCTCAACGCTGCCGGACGCCTCGGATCAGCCCAACTCGCGTATGATCTGCTCGTGGCCGACACGCCTAGCGATGCTACCACGCTAGCCAACAAGCTCGACCGGCTCAACCGGCGGCGGCAGCAGCTCACGCGGGATGTTGTCAAGCGAACCCTTGAGCGCGCGCGAAATCAGGTCGCGCAATCTCCCTTCATCTTCATTACCTTGCCGGAGCCGGAGGGCGAGTCGAACCTGGGGATCATCGGCCTCGTCGCCGGGCAACTCGCGGAGCAATTCTACCGGCCCGCCGTCGTCGTCGAGCGCGGTGAAGAAGTCAGCAGAGCATCCGCTCGCTCGATTCCCGAGTTCCACATCGCGGACGCCCTCGACGAGTGCGCGGACCTTCTGGCTCGGCACGGTGGCCACGCAGCCGCCGCCGGGTTCGACGCCGAGACCCGCAACCTGGAGCAACTGGAAGGCCGGCTGCGCGGTATTGCGGCCGACCGGCTGCGCGGGATGGAGCTGGTGCCCTCCCTGGATGTCGATGCCGAGATCGAGGTCACACAGATCTCACAGGAGTTGCTGGGGGAGCTGAATCGCTTGGAGCCGTACGGATACGGCAACCCAAGGCCACTCTTCGTCAGCCGGCACGTCCGAGTCCTGGAGCACCGCGCCGTCGGGCGGGAGCAGGGACACCTGAAGCTCACGCTCTTTGCGGGCGGCGTAGCGTGGGACGGGATTGCGTTCCGGCAGGGCGATTGGGCGGACAAGCTCCCGGGCCACATCGACATCGCCTACCACGTCGAGATGAACGAGTGGCGCGGCGAACAGCGCCTGCAGCTCAACGTGCAGGATCTGAGGCCGTCTCTATCGCACGACCGGGAACCAGTTACCCGGGCTGACCCCGGCGAGCTTCAGATCGTCGAGGACGCCTAGACGCCAATGCGCATTCTGCTCACAGGCGTCGCAGGCTTCATCGGTAGCCACGTCGCCGATGCCCTTCTCGCGCGAGGAGATGAGGTTGTTGGCGTCGACAACTTCAACGACTACTACGATCCCGCCCGCAAGCGCGCCAACCTGCGCCGCGCGAACTCGGACCCACGTTTCACCCTACACGTCATGGATGTGCGTGACGAGGATGCCCTGGCGCGCACCTGCGGGGAAAGCCAGATCGACGCGGTCGTTCATCTGGCGGCGATGGCTGGGGTACGCTACTCGATCTCTCGGGCGCCGCTGTACGTCGACGTCAACGTGAGAGGAACCGTCAACGCGCTCGAGGGCGCTCGCAAGGCTGGCATCGGTCACGTGGTGTTTGCTTCGACGTCGTCGGTGTACGGCCGCACGGATCGGATTCCCTTCCACGAGGATCACCCTCTAGGACGACCCCTCGCCCCGTACCCAGCTACGAAGATCGCTGGCGAGCTGATGGGACACGCCTACCACAACCTGTTCGGCACCTCTTTCACGGCGCTGCGCTTCTTCTCGGTCTATGGACCGCGAGGGCGTCCCGACATGATGCCCTACCGGATCACAGACTGCATCGTCCAGGATAGGGAGTTCGTGCTGTACGAGGGCGGGGAGATGTACCGGGACTGGACCTACGTGGACGACATTGTCGCAGGAATAGTGGCAGCCGTCGACCGCCCTCTAGGTTACGAGTGCATCAACCTGGGACGTGGCGAGCCCGTGCAGATGGGCCGTTTCGTGCGCGTGGTCGAGGCCCTGACGGGCCGCGAGGCACGCTTCACGTCCTCGCCCGCGCCTCCCACTGAGCCGCCGATCACGTACGCGGACATCACGAAGGCGCGAACCCTGTTGGGCTACGACCCGCTCACGCCCGTCACCGACGGGATGCGACAGTTCTGGGCGTGGTTTCAAGCCGAGGGGCGCCATTGAGACTGCAGCGCGGCCGAGTAACCACGTGCGCGGGGCCCGCAGGCCTTCTCCGGACACGCGGCAGGGGCAGACGGGGTATATTGCGCCGTCGTCTGGTGGGGACCGCCCGCCACCTTGTTTTCCTCTCGGCCGTCGCGCTGTCTCTTGTTGCCCCCTCGCCAGCGTCCGCCCAAGGCCCTCCACCCGACCGACGGTTTGGCGCTATAGAATCGTTCCGTGATCCGGTGGCCGCGGCCGAGGCGGGTGTGGCCTGGGATCGGATTCTGTTCTACTGGTCGGAACTCCAGCCGGGCGGGCCAGACGAGTGGAACGGCTACCACGTCCCGGACGATTGGCTGGCCCTTGCCAGCTCCTCGGGGCGCGAAGTCGTGGGCCTGCTCAAGCACACGCCCGAATGGGCGACCGACGGACCCGTTGGCTGCGGCGTCCCGCGGGGTTTGGACCTGCCGATTGACGATCCGAGCAACCTGTGGGCGATGTTCGTGCGCCGCACCGTCAGCGCCTACTCGAGCCGAATTAGCCACTGGATTGTCTGGAATGAGCCGGACATCGCCCCGCAGACGTACGGCGCTGAGTGGTGCGGCACGACGGAGGAATACTACCGGCTTCTTAAGGTGACGTATCTTGCGGCCCACGAGCTCGATCCTGACGTGACGATCCACCTGGCGGGCCTGACCCACTGGCACGACCCAAACTACCTGCGCCGGTTTCTGGCCGTGGCCACCAGCGATCCCTCTGGTCCCCAACACGGCTACTACTTCGACGTGGTGTCTCTGCACATCTACTTCCGCACGGAGACGGTGCCCGACATCATCCGCGCGACGCGAGCAGCTCTAGCGGCCTACGGCGTCGACAAGCCTATCTGGCTGAATGAGACAAACGCCCCGCCCAACACAGACCCCGAGTGGTATATGCCGCAGGCCAACTACGAGATCAGTCTTGAGGAGCAGGCAGGCTTCCTACTGCAATCATTCTCCCTTGCATTGGCCTCTGGCGCCGAACGCATTGCCGTGTACAAGCTGGTCGACCACGATCTCCCGCCGCACTTCGAGCCATTCGGCATTATCCGCCCGGACAGCAGCCGCAGGCCAGCCTACTACGCCTTCCGCCTGATAACGGAGCACTACGCCGGCACCCACTCCGCCACGGTGGACCAACGCCCGCAATACACCATCGTGACGCTATCGCGCGGGTACCTGGCAACACGGGTCATGTGGGCGCGGACTGAGGCGGATACCGCGGTGACGATCCCGGCGCTGGCTGCTCAGGCCACCCTGATCGACCAAACGGGCGCCGAGCAGATCATCCAGCCCGTGGGAGGCAACTACGTCATCTCATTGCCTCGCGCCAGGTGTGCGGACAGTCGAGGATGCATCATCGGTGGACCCACCTTCCTCCTTGTGGAGGAGACAGGTACCCCGCCGCCGCCTACGGAGGAGCCGACATCGGAGGCAACTGCCACAGCTCAAAGCACTCCCTCGCCAACTCCATCCCCCACACTCGAGCCGACGGCGACCCCTAGACCCACGCACACGCCCTCTCCGTCGCCGACGCTCACACCCTCGCCAACGGCGACTGAGAGACCATCATCAACAGCCCCCGTGCCCCGGACCGCTACTCCTCGTCCAGCAGACCCGGGCTCCGGTTCCGCAGAGCAGAGTACAGTGACGAGCACCTCGGCGGCGTTGCCGCTGGCCGCTGGTGTGGGCGGGGTGCTGATGCTGTCCCTCGCGGTCCTACTGTTCCTGAAGCAGCGCCGCTGAGCCTCGAAACCTGTCAACTCGTTTGGCCCCTATTAGCCACCGTGTCAACCATAGCGGTCGCAATAGGCCCAGGGGCGATCCTTGACCGAGGCTGCTATGCGCGAATCCAGCCCGGGGGCCGTCCCTGCCCGAGCGCTTCGCCACGGCAATGCGGTGGAAACCTGACAGGTTTTCGCGAACCTGCCCGCCAGGGCAGGCGCGCGCTGATGACCGAAAACGCGGAAACCTGCCACCTTGTTTTCGCCCCAATTGGCCACCGTGTCAACCATAGCGATCGCGAT
>JAUVSX010000494.1 GCA_030596915.1 Chloroflexota bacterium
ACGATGGCGGCGACACGTGGTCAGCGCCATCCGCGAGCACCCTTGTCTCGCCGGCGGCGCCCGCCACGATTGCCCGCATTCCAACCACTCGTGATCTGCTCATCGTGTGGAACTACAACCCGGCCGGAGCGCAAGCCGAGTGGCAGGATAGGACGCCGTTGACGTCGGCGGTCAGCTCCGATGACGGTGTCACCTGGCGTAACGTGAAGGACCTTGAGCCCGACCCAGGCGCCTGCTACGCCTACACGAGCCTCACGTTCGTTGGGCATGACGTTGCCCTTACGTACTACTGCTGGGCCAGGACGGCCGCCAATCGACCGTTCGAGAAAACGTCGCTGAAGTTCCGACGCATCCCGCTGGCCTGGTTCGTCACCTATACCAGCCATGATCACCGCGAGTAGGCGATATTCCGCCGCTTGCTGTAGCTGGTCATTCGGAGAGAATTGGCTCTGGGCAACCTCGGGTCGAAGCAGCGCTGTTCGGCCTCTGAGTCCAGGGACGTAGGTCTCTGCCGCCGATGGGGGGGGTGACTGTGGATATCGTGGATGGCCACTCGCACGCGTATCAGACGTTCGCGCCCTCTGACCGGCTCAAGAGCACTGTCGGCGAGATAGAGGGGTACGACATCGGAGACCTTCTGGCGCGCCTGGACAAGATTGGCGTCTCGAGGTTCCAGACGATGCCGCAGGAGATGACGCGCGTCCAGGGTCAGTGGCTTGGCTCGAACAAGCTCTCGGCGGACATCCAGCGCTCCGCACCGGGCAGAATCGTGGCCTTCGCCGCCGCGGAGCCCCTTGATCGGGCGAGTGCGTTCAACCGCGCGCGGCTGCTCGAGGTCGAGCGCGCAGTTCGGGAAGATGGCCTGAGGGGGCTGCTCCTGACGCCTCCCTATGGCCACTACTACTCGAACGATAAGCGCGTGTATCCATTCTACGAGTTGGCAGTGGACCTCGGGATCCCGATCTACTTCCACCACTCTCACATGTTTGGGTCATCGAGGCAGTGCCCGCTGAAGTACGCACGGATATGGCTCCTCGACGATCTCACCATCGATTTTCCCGACCTGCGCTTCAACGTCGAGCACATGGGGTATCCCTGGACGGAGGTGCTCCTCTCGATCATGGCGCGGTCGCCGTATGTGTACACGGACATCGCGATGTTCGTCGGTCAGGAGCCGGCTATGAGCAGGCCTCTGCTCCTGGCCAGGAACCTGGGAATGGCGCGAGAGTACGGCGTCCTGGATCGGGTATTCTATGGATCGGACTACGTTGGCGAGAACGTCGACGAGTACGTCAACCTGCTAGGGACCGAGTTGGGCCACATCAGGAGCCGTCTCGGTCACGATATGGAGCGGCTCGGGTATCCGCCGCTCACCGATTCTGAGCTAGAAGGTCTGCTCGCCGCCAACGTGCAGCGGCTGTGGCGTTGAGGCCGAGCGGCTCTTGTGACCCTGGCTTGACATATGCATAGTGGCGACAGGAGGGAGTCTGTGGACATCGAATCCGTGCTCGATCAACTGCGCGGTTGCTACCTGGCCTTGCCAACGTTGTTTGACGAACACCTTGCGCTCAACCTGGAGGGGATGAGGCGCCACATCGAGTTCATGATCGGGAACGGTCTACGGCAGGGCAACGCAACACTCCTGGTCAACGGCGCCACCGGCGAGTTCCCTGTGCTGAGCGTGGCGGAGCGAAAGAGGACGGCCGAGACGGTCGTCGATGCGGCAGCCGGGCGCGTGGGCGTGATCGTGGGCGCCCAAGCCTTGGGCACGCTGGACGCGGTCGACCTGGCGCGTCACGCGCAATCGATTGGCGCGGCGGCGCTGCAGGTGTCGGCGCCGTTCTACTTCCCGCCAACTGACGAAGACGTGTTCGAACACGTGGCTATGATCGCCGAAGCGGCGCCTGATACGGGTATCGTGTTCTATCCGACGTGGTGGCTGGGCTACAACACGTCGCTGGAGATGATCGGGCGGCTCGCCGACATCCCACAGGTGGTCGCCCTGAAGTGGAGTGCGCCCGGTATTCTCGAGTACCAGCTCGGACTGCGCCGCTTCAGCGACCGGCTGGGGATGATTGACAATATGCTCTTGCCCGTCTTGAGCCAGATGATGGGAGGTATTGGGACGAACCTCCATCCGGCGATGTTCTGGCCAGAGTGGGGTGTGCGGCTCTGGGCGTCGCTGCTCGACGGGGACTGGGATGCCGCTCAGGCCGATGTCGATCTGCTGCTTCTGCCCTTCTACGACATCATCCGGGACATCGGGAGGGTGACAGGCGGCGAGGGCCACATCGACAAGCTTGCCTTGGAGCTGGTGGGGCTGCCGGGCGGCACAACGAGGCCGCCGACGCGGCCACTCCCACCTGTGTTCAAGGACCGTCTGCGACGGCTCTGTCAGGAAGTTGGCGTTCCCCTCGATCGGATCTAGGGAGCCACCCGCTGCACCCCGGCTTCGTGCTGCTCGCCTCCTGGACCGGCCGGCTGATTCTGTCCTCTCCAGCAGCACACTGATCCCCCTCCTTGCAGCGGGGCCCCTGTACGATAGAATGGCGCCGTGGGCGACAAGACTGTATCCGCTACAGGATCGTTTGCGCTTAAGCGCGTTGCGGGATCGTCCGAAGCGAACCGCATCATCGTGCATCTGGACCTGGATGCGTTCTATGCGGCCGTCGAGGCGCTGGACGATCCTAGCCTGAAGGGGCAGCCACTTCTGGTCGGCGGCAGGTCCAATCGCGGCGTCGTCACCACTGCTTCGTACGAAGCTCGCAGATTCGGGATTCACAGTGGCATGCCGACGTACCAGGCGTTGAGGAGGTGCCCGCGGGTCATCATCGTGCCGCCCCGTTTCTCGCGCTATGGCGAGTGCTCCCGGCCAGTGCTGACCATAGTCCGCCAGATGG
>JAUVSX010000455.1 GCA_030596915.1 Chloroflexota bacterium
CTTGAGCCTGCCGCTGAGGTACGGACCCCGAGCCCAGCGAGGGAAGATGTCGTAGGCGCCGAGCGAAGTCACGATCGGGATCAGCGGCGCAGCAGTGTGCAAGCCAAGCTGCGCCGGGGCCATCCGCGTCGGGAGCGGTCGACCGTCCCAGGGGCCATCCCCCTCGGGATTGATACTCACCGTTCCCCCGTCGCGCAGCGTGCGGTACCCATCGACGAGACTGAGCGCCATCCTGCCCGCCGAGTGCGGAATCAGTGCGGCCGATTTCGCCGGCGAGTCCATCGCCTGCAGGCTGCGGAAGTACGAGATGGCGAACAGTTGGTCTTGCTGATAGCCCTGAGACTTGATCCCCCTCGGCAGGTTGACGTTGAGCAGTATCTAAATCGCGGCCCAACCGACGACGAATATGCCGATGAGGGAAGGTTCGTGGACCAGCGTGATAAACGGACCGTCATCCGGGATGTTCTCGAATCCCTCTGCCTTGAACCCGTACAAGAGGCGGAACAGGGATATGACCAGATACCAAGGGGCTCTGTACCCCAGGATGGTGAGCTTGTCCTTGAACGACTCGCCGAATACCTTCTCTTGTTCCGGCATATTGCCACACTCCTTGCCCCTGCACCTGGTGTGTCCAGCCAGGCCAAGCGTGCCCGTTCGGAGTCTTGGGCCACCCCAAGACAAGGCGCGGCAGGACAGGTCCGAGGCCTGAGCCTACCGCGGCGGGTCCGGCGGAGCCCCCAAGAGCGGACGAGGCCTACCTTTCACGCGTCGGGCGTTGCATAGCTCACGTAGGTCTCGTAGGCGTCGCCTACGGTCTTGATCTCCCAGAACTTCTCGGATGGTATCTCCGCACCGAGCCGCTCGATGCTCAGAACGAGCTCCACCAGCCGCAGCGAGTCCACGAAGAGGTCCTTGGTGAATGACGCCTCGGGCGTGATCCTCTCCTCCTCGACCAGCAACACGTCCGCAAGCACCTTCCTGAATTCCTCATACGGGATAGGCCCCGCGCCCGTCTGCGCCATTCATTCCCTCCCTACAAGTGCGATGGACTTCTCGGATTCTGTCAGGCTACTCTGGCTGAACTTCGACCTAGACTTCCGCCTGCGCGACAGCGTCGGTTCGCTTCTCGCTCCGAGCTACGATCAGGATTCCTAGGGCGGAGATGCCGATCGACACGAGGAACGCGATGAGAAACGAATCCAGATTGGCCGAGAATGCCCCTGCTGCGGCGTACACGGCTGAGAGGCCAAGGGTCGACAGCTCGGACACCAGCATAAAGCGCCGAATCGGCATCCGGCTCATCCCCGCGAAAATCACCGCTGCCTCGCCAAGGACTGGCAGCGAGCGCGTCATCGCGATCGCCCAGTAGCGGAAACGATCGGTCAGCCTTTCGAGGCGCGCCAGTTCCTCTTCGCCCACGAATTTCCCGATTGTGGGGCGTCCCGCCTTCAACCCGACATAGTAGCCGATGACACAACTGATGGTCATACCAATCGTCGACGTCAGCGTGCCCTTGATGAACCCGAGGAACACCCGCTGCCGTGGCGATGATACTATTCGGTATCGGCGCGACGATGTCCGCAGCGAGCAAAGCACCCAGAACTGCTGCGATCAGAAGCGAGTGACCAGCGGCCTCCTCGAGGAAGTCCTCAGTCCAGGACGTGATCTCCACATCCCAGACCATGAATGGCACGAGGACGAATAGCGCAATTGTCGTGCCGATCAGCCCCCACTTGCCTCCTGCCGACTTGAGCATACTTGCCTCCTCCTAGATACGTGCGCGCGCCGCGCCAGCCGCGCACCAGGCGATCGGGCCGCGTCCTATCGTCGCTGCTCACGCCTGTACACCGTGCTGCGACACGGCCTCGGTGACTGCCCTGACGTTCGCGGCCTTGGCCTCCTCCGGGACGCCAGATGCGGCGCCGTTGATGATCAGGCCACTGTTGTCGCCCAAGGTCTCGATCAGCACTGTGACATAGCCCTTCAGGTCCTGCGGTGTGCCCAGTATCAGTAGCTCCAGAGGCACGTTGCCCACAAAGCACATCGCGTTGCCCAAGGTGCTCTTCATCTTGCGGATGTCGACGACGTCGATCCACGCGCAGACCTTGCCCCTGGGCAGTTCGGCCAGGGCCTCGAGGCGTGGGGTGTAGTCGCCATCCTCGCAGCGCTTGCCGACGATGTCCATCCCACCACGGACATTGGTCAGGATCTCGGCAGGGTCGGTTCCCCGATCGAGGAGCTGCTGGGTGAGAGCCAGCGCCTCCTGCTCTTGCACGTTCGCGAGGGCATCGACCAGATCGTTTGGCACGGTTCCAGGTTCAGGTCTGGGTAGAGGCGCCTGCTGGCGAGCCGTCCGCCAACGGGCGGGTGGCGTCGGGGCGCCTAGTCCGAGCTACGCGTCCTTCGCCGCCAGCTCTTCGATCGCTTCTTCACGCAGCTTGTACTTCTGCACTTTCCATAGCGCACTCAGAGGGAAAGCCTTCACGAAGCGCACTTCCTCCGGCAGCATGTAGTTGGCGATCTGGCCCCGGCAGTAGTTCACGACGTCCGTCTCCGTCATCTCAGCGCCCTCGACGAGCTGGATGTAGGCGCGCACCCTCTCTCCGCTGACCTCGCCAGGCACCCCGATGACAGCCACCATCTGGATCTGGGGATGAGTGGTAAGGTACCGCTCGATCTCCGCGGGATAGACGTTCTCTCCGCCGCGGTTGATCACATCCTTCTTGCGGTCACAGATGCTGAGGTAACCGTCCTGATCAAGGCTGCCCACGTCGCCGCTGTAGTACCAGCCGTCCCCATCCAGGACCTCGGCTGTCTCTTCGGGGTGCCCGTAGTAACCCTTCATAACCATGGCACTCCGGCAGGCGATCTCGCCAGCCTCGCCTGTCGCGACGTCACGGCGGTCATCGTCGACGATCTTGACATCGACCCCAGTCGCGGGCCGGCCGACGGTGCTGGCCTGAGCGGCCTCAGGATCATTCGGCCTGGTGGTAGATACGAAGCCCGCCTCGGTGATGCCAGGTCCGTTGAACACGACGCAGCCGAGACGGTCCTTCAGTGTCCGGATGAGTTCGGGAGGACAAAGTGATCCCCCCATACCGAACACCCGCAGCGAGGAAAGGTCACGCTGATCGACGGCCGACAATCTCACCATCAGCATCTCGGTTCGTGGCGCTCCGACTGCGAAACTGATCCTCTCCTCCTCAATCAACCGGAGTGCCTCGCGTGGGTCAACCCTTGACTGGAGCACCAGTTTGCCCCCTGAGAGGAGGGACATCAACGGCGCCGCACCGGCCGAGAGGTGGTACATCAGGACGCTGTTGGGGAGTGCGGC
>JAUVSX010000135.1 GCA_030596915.1 Chloroflexota bacterium
CGAGGATGTCTATGCAGACCAGAACGGCCTCTGGGTGGTGGACCTCGAGGACGAAACGGCGCCGCCTATGCACATCGCCACGATAGAGGACTTTCAGGCCGCGGTTCCGACGTTCCAGTATAGTGTGGCATACCCTGCGGCCCTCTCGTGGACATCGGACAGCAATGGCATAGTCGTGCTGGCCATTAGCTGGGCAACGAACGTCACCCTCGAGATATTCTACTATGGCGACGCGGTCAATGGGGGGCTCACGCCCGTGGTCGACTTCGGCGACTACGGCGAGGAAGACAGGGAAGCGTGTATGACCGAGCCTCTCGAGAACAAGATGCCCGCGCGATACTACTCGCCCTGGACGGCGACGATGTCCCCTGGCGGAGACAAGCTCGTGATGTATAACGATCTCGCCACCAACCGGCTGTTGATGGTCGCCGGACAGCCACCCGATGGCAGCCTGCCGATCTTCGCTCACGCCGTGGAGAACGAGAGCACGTATCCCGTAGCGAGGGCCAGCCGGAGCAGCGACGGCAAGATCCTGATCTTCCACACACTGTTCACCACAACGGAGGACTAGGCGCACCTTCGCGGGGGGAGAAGCTGACAGGTTTGCAGGCCGGCGCACCGATGCCCATCATCGGTGCGTCGGCGTCGTTGGGCGAAAGAGCGAATCAGCGATTCAGCGAAAGAACAACCTTCGCGTCTTGGCGTGAGGTCTGCCACGCCCTGGGGGCCATTTCACTTGCAGGGAGCCCGCGCTGACTATACAATCTCCCCATTCTCCCGAGTTACGAGACGCACATCGCTCGACGGACTCTGAGTAGGAGGAGGGGGAAATGATCAAGGACCGCCGGCTCTCATCCACACTGCGCATCCTCATTGGTTTGGCCGCTTTCGGCGTGGCGGCGTGGACACTGCAGCCCTTCGTCTCATTGTTCAACGCCGTATTCTTGGCGTTCATCATCGTGCTGTGTGTGTCCCCTCTGCTGCGATGGCTGAGGGGAAAAGGCGTGCCGAACTGGGCGGGTTTCCTGCTCACGCTGGCGGCTCTCATCTTCGCGATCGTGGCGCTGGTCCTGTTCCTCCTCTTCTCACTAAGCCAGCTTGCCAACGCGATACCCGGGTACGTCGAGCAACTCGATGCAGTGAAAGCTCAAATCGTGCAGTGGCTAGAATCCGTTGGCATCGACCAGGCGGACGTCCAGGCTCTGGCGGACCTGATTGATCCGCGCCAGCTATTGGACCTGGTCATCGGTCTTCTCAGCACAATGATCGACGCCCTATCCAACGTCATCCTCGTGATCGCTCTCGTGGCCTTCCTGCTGGTCGAGTCGTTCAGCCTGCCCCAGAAGCTTCAGAAGGTCTTGCGCTTTGGCGAAGACCGGTGGGCGCGGGCGAGGAAGTACGGCGAGCACGTGAAGCGATACGTCGTCATCACCACCTACGTTGGGCTGGTGACGGGGCTCGGGGACTTCGTCCTGCTCCTCGCGCTCGGTGTGGATTTCGCCGCTCTGTGGGGTGTGGTGGCCTTCCTCCTCAGCTTCGTTCCCATCGTCGGCTTCTGGCTGGCGCTGATTCCCCCGTTCCTGCTGGCGCTACTCGAGTTTGGCCTGGGGAAGGCGCTTCTCGTCCTTCTCGGGTTTGTGGTCATCAACGGCGCGGCCGAGAACATAGTCAAGCCGAAGTTGATGGGTGAGGGCCTGGACCTGTCAATAGGAACGGTATTCCTGTCTCTGCTGTTCTGGACCACGATACTGGGGCCCTTGGGCGCCATTCTGGCCCTGCCGATGACAGTGGGCGTCAAGGAGCTTGTTCTGGCGGCCGATCCTCAGAATCGCTGGGTGGCGGCGCTGCTCAGCTCTGCAAGCTCGCGCGCGGGAGATAGCGAGGGTTCGGCAGACAGCGAAAGGGCGAATCAGCGAATGAGCGAATGAGCGAATGAGCGAGAGGCTACGGCTCGATCGCGGTCCACGCTGGGGGAGAACCTCGCGCCTTTCCAGCCCGACGCGCCCGAGGAACGGGGGCTTGGAGCAATTGGGATGACGGGCACCGCCGCGACGCCCTCGGGGACGAGGGCTTCTCGCAACTGAGGTGACGGCCAGCGCCGCGACGCCCCCCGGAGCGTGGGCTTCTCGCAATTTCGGGGTGACGGCGCGCCGCCGCCAGGAAGGAAACCATCTATGAATGCGAGCCACTACCTACCCGTCTTAGCCTGGCTGCCGACCTACCCGCGGAAGTGGCTGTCGGCCGACTTGATCGCGGGGATGACGACAGCCGCGGTCGTCATCCCGCAGTCGATGGCCTATGCCACGATCGCCGGTCTGCCGGTCGAGGTGGGGCTCTACGCGGCCCTGGTGCCCATGCTCGTCTACGCCCTGCTCGGCAGATCGCGGGTGCTCAGCGTGAGCGTCACGTCCACCATCTCGATGCTGACGGCCGCCGCGCTGGCCACCGTGGTTCGGGACGGTAGCCCGACCGACTACCTGATCGCCGCGTCCACCTTGGCGGTCCTCGTTGGTTTATTCCTGGTCCTGGCCTCGCTCCTCCGTCTTGGTTTCGTGGCGAACTTCATCTCCATCCCGGTCCTCACGGGCTTCAAGGCCGGACTTGGCATCGTGATTATCGTCGGGCAGTTGAGCAAGGTGCTGGGCATCCCTGTGAGCAAGGGGCCCTCCTTCCAGACGTTGCTCGCGATTGTGCTGAATCTGGGCCAGACGCATTGGCCCACCTTCTTGGTCGCGCTGATCACGCTGGCTATTCTGCTTCTGCTGCCACGGGTGGCGCCTCGCGTGCCTGCGCCGCTGGTGGCCGTGGCCGTAGGACTCCTCGCGTCCGCGGTGTTGGGCCTTGGCGCCCGCGGCGTCAAGCTGGTCGGCGAGGTCGCGCCCGGGCTGCCGTCGTTCGCCCTGCCTGATCTCTCACTCGTCGGCCAGCTATGGCCCGGCGCGCTAGGCATCGCCCTGATGAGCTTCGTCGAGTCGATCGCGGCGGGCAGGGCCTTCGCCCGAGAGGACGACGCGCCATTGGACGCCAACCAGGAGCTACTGGCATTGGGTGTCGGGAACGCGGCCGGCGGGTTCTTTCAGGCCTACCCCAGCGGCGGAGGCACTTCCCAGACGACGGTCAACAGCCGGGCGGGAGCCAGGACCCAGTTGTCCTCGATCGTCACAGCGATCACCGTCGCGCTGACGTTGCTGTTCCTTTCACCGGTCATCGCCCTCATGCCCGACGCGACACTGGGCGCGCTCGTGCTCGTGGCCGCCGTGGGGATGATCGTCCCGGGCGACTTCCGGGCCATCGCGCGCATCCGCCGCGAGGAGTTCGTGTGGGCGATCATCGCGCTGGTGGGCGTGGTCGTGCTGGGTACGCTCAGCGGCATCCTCCTCGCCGTTGCTATCTCGTTCCTGAACCTGCTCTACCACGCCAATCACCCACCCGTCTACGCTATGGGTCGGAAGCCGGGCACCGACGTATTCCGTCCCCTGTCACCGGACCACCCCGATGACGAGACTCTGCCGGGCCTGCTGATGGTGCGGACTGAGGGCCGGTTGACCTTCGCCAGCGCGCCGAACGCGCGCGACATCATCCTGGCCTTGATCCAGGACGCGCAGCCGCGCGTCGTGGCCTTTGATTGTAGCGCCATCCCCGACATCGAGTACACAGCTCTTCAGGGGCTGACCAAGTTCGAGAAGAAGCTCCGCGACCAGGGCACCATGCTCTGGCTGGTCGCACTGAACCCTGAGCCGCTGAAACTCGTTGAGCGCGCGCCGCTGGGGAAGACGCTGGGCCACGAGCGTATGTTCTTCAACCTGGAACAGGCGATGGAGGCCTACCAGGCGAACTCCCAATCCACGCCGGATCTCGGTCTGGATTTCGCCGAGGGAGGGGCAGGGTAGCAGGTTGACCGGTGGCCGGGTTGTGATATCCTGCTGAAGCTCGACGGGTTCGACGTTCGTGTCGTCGCGTGGCACACTGATCGTAGGGATCTGAGGGGGAAGCAGACATGCCAGAGCAATGGGTCGTATCGAACCCCAAGGTGATGATGGGCAAACCGGTCATCGTCGGGACGCGCATCACTGTTGAGCTCATTCTGGAGAAGCTCGCGGCTGGCGAAACGATCGAGCAGGTACTGGAGGCACACCCGCGACTGACCCGCGAGTCGATCTACGCAGCTCTTGGATTCGCCGGGGAGGCTCTACGGGCGGACGTTGTCTACCCGGTCACGGAGGCAATTGCGTGAGCTTCCCGGCCGACGAGGGCGTTGACCGTCAGATCGTTGAGCGTCTGCGACTGGACGGTCACGTCGTGCGCTACGTGGCGGAAATGGAGCCGGGGATATCCGATGACGTTGTCCTTGACTTGGCCAACGCGCGAGGCGACGTGCTCGTCACGGTGGACAAGGACTTCGGTGAACTGGTGTACCGTCAGCGGCGGCTCTCGTGCGGTGTTCTGCTTGTGCGCCTGCCGGGGCTTTCGACCTCTCGTAGGGCAAGCATAGTTGCTTCGGCTGTCAATGAGCATGGCAATGAGCTGCCCGGTGCCTTTGCCGTCCTCACCCCAGGGGCTATCCGCATACGCCGGCTGGATCCAAACTAGCCTGCCAACCGCCCGAGACAGCCGCTACGTGGGAACGCTAGTCCCCGTCGGTCAAACGGGCTGTTGCCACTCGATGGGCCGCTTCGGCGGTGACGCCCCCGATGACGGGGCGCCGGGGAACGGGGGCTCACAGCAATTGGGATGACGGTGCGCTTCCTCCCCGGTGCTGGGAAACCGGCACATCTCACGCGAAGACGCAGAGCCACCGGGCGAATCAGCGAGTCAGCGATTCGGACTGCCAGTCCTTTGACGCGCTCTAGACGAGGCGGTCACAGTTGTCCTCCCCGGAGCGTGGGTGGAGCGCTCTCCCCCGATCTGGGGGAGACGCGCGCCGATCGGCGCGTTGAGAGGGGGTGGTCTTCCGCGGCGCCCCCGGGGACGTGGGCTTCTCGCAACTTGGGGTGACGGTGCGCGATATGCGGCTGAACCAGCACCGCCCGTCTACGGCGGTGCACTAGGCACAGGGTCTCACTGAGGGAGGGGCAGGGTAGCAGGTTGACCGGTGGCCGGGTTGTGATATCCTGCTGAGGCTCGACGGGTTCGTTGCGCTCGCACCTGCACGGAACCCGCCTGATGAGCGTCGGGAAACCCACACGACGCCGCTCTCCAGGGCGAAAGGAGATTGAAATGATCGAGGACGCGACCAGCGCCGAAGTCAGCGCCGAGACCACCGCCAGCAGTGAGAACGGGGGCAAGAAGGACGGGCGCACCATCGCCCTTATCGTGGTCGCTGCCCTTGCGGCGATCCTGAGCATCGCGGCCATCGTCCTGGCTTTGACCGGGGGGGCAAGCGCCGCGGAGGGCATCGACCCCGAGCTGGTGGGTACCGTCTGGTACTGGACTGAGCTTGGTGGATCGAATGCCGACCTAGCGGTCGACGACCCTAGCAGGTACGCGGTCGAGTTCACGTCGGATGGTACGGTACACGTCCAGGCGGACTGCAATCAGGGCTCTGGCACGTACACCGCCAGCGACGGGAGCATAACCATTGAGGTGCTGGCGATGACGATGGCTATGTGCGAGCCCGACTCTCTCAGCGATTCCTTCGTCGCGGGCCTCAATAGCGCCTCTGCCTACCGGATCGAGGATGGCACGCTGAGCATCGATCTGGCGTCGAGCGGCGGCACGATGAAGTTCTCCGAAAGCCCACCTGAGGAGACGCCCCAGGTCGACCCGGCTCTCGTGGGGAAGGTGTGGCAATGGTACGAGTTCGTCAGTCCTGTGGACACGCTGGTGGTCGAAGACCCAAGCCGGTACACAGTCGAGTTCAACGCCGACGGGACCGTGCACATCCAGGCCGACTGCAACAGCGCCAATGGCGCCTACAGCGCCAGCGATGGCGCCATCCAGATCGAGGCACTGGCGATGACCATGGCGATGTGCCCGCCCGACTCCCACAGTGACGACTTCGTCCGGGCCCTGAACGCCGCCGCCGTGTACTCATTCGATGGCGACACGCTGCGCCTCGACCTGCCTGTGGATAGTGGCACGATGAAGCTCGCGGAAGACCCACCGCCACCGGCGCCAATTGTGGATCCGGCCCTGATCGGGAAGGTGTGGAAATGGTACGAGTTTGTCGACCCCGTCGGGAAGACAGTTGTGGACTATCCCGACAGCTACGCAGTCGAGTTCAATGCCGACGGGACCGTGAACATCCTGGCTGACTGCAACCGCGCCAATGGCACGTACAGCGCCAGTGGCGGGAGTATCAACATCGAGGCACTGGCGATGACGAGGGCACTGTGCCCGCCGGACTCGTACAGCGACAACTTCGTGCGGGCGCTGAATGCCGTGGCCGTCTACTCGTTCCACGGCGATACGCTGCTCCTCGACTTGCCGGCCGACCGCGGCACGCTGAAGCTGTCGGAGCAGCCACCTCAGCCCCCCACACCAACGCCGACCTCCACGCCCACCCCGTTTCCGCCGACTCCCGAGCCCACCGCCACACTCACGCCTGCGCCAGAGACCGATCCCGACCTGGTCGGCAAGGTGTGGCAGTGGTACCAGTTCGTGGGGCCCACGGGCGAGGTCGTCGTGAACGACCCGGCCAGTTACACAGTTCTGTTCGCGCTGGATGGCTCCGTCCGCGTCAAGGCCGACTGCAATGCGGGCAGTGGCGCCTACACGGCGGGGGGCGGGAGCATCGACATCTCGGTATTGGCGATGACGCTGGCCGCCTGTCCCCCGGACTCGCTGGGCGACGAATTCGTGCAGGGCCTCAACACGGCGGCGATCTACTCGTTCGATGGGGACACGCTACTCCTCGACCTTCCGATGGACAGCGGCACGATGATGCTGGCTGAGAGCCCGCCGGTACCGCCGGGCGTCGATCCCGATCTGACCGGCACGATCTGGCAATGGGTCGAGTTCACGAGTCCGACCGGGCAGCCAGCGGCGGACGACCCCAGCCGGTATGCGGTCGAGTTCAAGCGAGATGGCACCGTGGCAATCCTGGCCGACTGTAACAGGGCTGGTGGGACGTACACGGCTGACGCCGGCGCCATCTCGATCACCCTCGGCCCGACGACGCTGGCGGCCTGCCCGCCGGAATCACTGAGTAGCGAGTTCCTGGGGATGCTGGATGCCGCTGCCATCTACTTCTTCCGGAACGGCGACCTGTTCATGGATCTGAAAGCGGACGCTGGGACGATGAAGTTCGCAGTGGGCCCGTAGGCGCCGAAGCCGAAGACCTGACGCGTTTCTGAGGCTTCGATTATCGGGAAGGGATTGGGACCGATACGGAGGACCTGACACCTAGATTTGGTCCAAGTTACGCAACAAGTCATCGTCATCGCACGGCCACGACACGCTCTGTAAAGCGAAAACCTGACAGGTTTCTACGTTTTCGATGATCAGCGCACGCCTGCCCTGGCGGGCAGGTTCTCGAAAACCTGTCAGGTTTCCACTGCATTGCCGTGGCGAAGCGCTCGGGCAGCGCCCGCCCCCGGGCTTGTCGAGACCACTATGTATGACATGTACGCTAATTGGGGCGAAAACAAGGTGACAGGTTTGAGCTA
>JAUVSX010000310.1 GCA_030596915.1 Chloroflexota bacterium
AGGTCGGCGTGCTGGGGCAGATAACCCATGCGCATCCTCTTCGCCCGCTGAACGGTGCCACCCGTCGGTTGCTCCAACCCAAGCAGGATTCGCAGGAGGGACGTCTTTCCTGAGCCGTTGGGTCCCACCAAAGCGATCTTCGCCTGGTGCGGTATCTCTAGAGACACAGAATCGAAGATATCGAAGTGACCGTACGACTTTGTCAGGTTACTTGCAGTCAGAATAGCCATCTGGGCTCGATCCAGGCGGGTTCGATATCGTCGTCAAACGCGATCAGCAGGCTGTCCGGCCGAGCGATCCGCCGCAAGTGATTATTATACCACGTGCCCGAAGGCCAAGGAACTTGCCACGCCACCCAATCCATAGTACATTGGCCTCACGCGATCGAACATTCTCGTCCTGGCGCACGTCCCGCGCCTGGCGCACGTCCCGTGTAGGAAAAGGAGCGCGGCAATGCCGAGAGGAGCTCGGGCGACCAAGTTGGGACCCCACGTTCTGCGAACCGCCCCCGGACTGAGCGAGTATCTGCAGGCTGGACCGGCAGTGGCCAAGTGCGTGGGTGACTGGGGAATGGCTAGGACTGTCCCGGACACCACCCTCGTTGGGGCGCGCAGGGCCCAGACGCACTACGATGCTCAGCTCCAGCGAGCGAGCGGCAAGACTCCGATCGAGGCTGCTCAGCAGTTCATGGGCGACCACATTCCCCTCTACCGTAGCGATCCGCACATCACCTACTGGGAGGGGCACAATGAGCCTGTCTGGAGCTCCCTCGAGGAGATGGGCTGGTACGCTGAGTTCGAGATCGAACGGATGCGCCTGATGGCGGACTACGGGTTGAGGTGCGTGATTGGCAATTTCGCGACTGGCACACCTCCGCTCGGCTTGTGGCCCGCGTTCATGCCAGCCTGCCGGGAGGCCCTCAAGTACAAGGCCATCCTTGGGCTCCACGAGTACAGTTGCCCGTGGCTGTGGTGGATGACGGGCAAGCATCAGCTAGACCCGAGTGAAGATCAAGGCGACGAGGGCTGGACGACGCTGCGTTACCGGAAGGCTTACCGCAGGTATCTGATACCTCACGGCCTCGGTCGTCTGCCGCTGGTGATCACCGAATGCGGCATAGATCCCCTGGTGAACCCACGACCGCCCGAGACGCCCCCAGGCACTTGGCGGCACCTGCGTGCATTCTGGGCCGAACACGACAACGAACCGGACAACGCCGACTACTACTTCCGACAGTTGCTGTGGTATGACGGCGAACTGCAGAAAGATGATTACGTGGTCGGCGCAACCATTTTCACGTGGGGTAGCTTCGGGCCGCCCTGGGAGGACTTCGACGTGGCAGGAACTGGCGTGGGCGATAGGCTGATTGCTCACACGCAGGGTGAGCCGGCCGAGCCCTTCCAGTATCCCGACGTCGACCTCGGTGAGGTTCCCGAGCCCCGAGGGCGTCCTCGTGTGCCCTACGCGCGCACCTACGTGCTGCTCCCACCCAGCGCTGACGCGTCCTGGGCGCGCGCCGTTGTCGATTCGGCGTGGGATGAGCATCGCTACACGGTTGGCGGCAGCGCCGATGACGCTGGCATCGGCGACTTGGACATCCGTCGCGTGATTGCCGTGAACCCCCAGAGATGGCCCGGTCCTCTCAGTCTGGAGAGGTTCTTCGAAGAGCACTATCCCGGCGTCGACTACATACCCGTCTCCGCGTCATCGCCATCTGAGCTCGCGCAGAAACTGTCTGCACAGTAGGCGCTCTGATAGCCAGACACCGGCTCTGCGTCCGAGGCACGCCATGAAGCTGGAAGAGCTCGAGCGAAGCTTGCTGGGCGACATATGGGCATCGCCTGCCCTGCCGGAGAGCCTCTCGTACCTGTGCGACGTCTGCAATGGGCGGTTTGCTGGCTCGAAGGACGAACAGCGCGCCGGCGACTTCCTGTTCGAACGGCTCCTGGAGAGCGGTCTGGAGAACGTCGCCTTCGAAGCGTTCGAGATGCTGGGGTGGGTGCGCGGTGACGCGGCGCTGGTGGTAAGGGGCGGCATTGAGCCCCGCCCGTTGCCCTGCATGGCGCTACCCGGTTCTCCGCGGGGCGCCATCGATGCCCGGTTGGCCGATGTCGGGCTGGGTACCCGGGCCGACTTCGAGCGTCTTGAGGAAGGCGCGCGCGGGTGCATCGTTCTCGTCGATGCAGGCGGCCCCCACCGACTCGAGAAGTACGCGCGGTCGTGTACGGCTGGGAGTGTTGGCTTTGTCTTCGCCCACGCCGAGCCAGGGATGCTGACCCCGACCGGGAGCCTTTCCTTGGGCGCCGACCCAGCTCCGCTGCCAGGTGTCGGCGTGGCGCTTGAGACAGCCTCGTTCCTGCGACGGCTATTGGAGCGGGGAGCCGTTCACCTGCGAATGACGGTCGACGCCCAGCCGCAGGGAGTCGGTGCGCGCAACGTGGTGGCGGAGATCCCCGGGAGGGTTCCCGAGTCAGGTTGGGTCGTCGCCTGCGCGCACTACGATGGGCACGACGTCGCGCGGGGCGCGCAAGACAACGCGACGGGAACAGCGGTCGTTCTCGAGGCGGCGCGCGTCTTGGCGCCACTGCGCGCACATCTGAAAGCCGGGCTGAGATTCTGCCTCTTCTCTGGCGAGGAGATGGGGATGCGTGGGTCGGCCGCGTATGTGCGTGCCCATGCGGGCGAGCTGAACCGAATCCGGACGGTGCTCAACACGGACATGGTTGGGCTGGCGGCCCCACTGGTGCTGGCAGTACAGAACAGCGCAACGCTCGCGGCGCACCTCCGCAAGAATGTTATCGTTGGCCTAGACGTACTGCTGGAGGAGAGGCTTCTGACGGCGCACTCCGATCACTTTCCATTCATGTTGGCCGGAGTGCCAGCAATGGTCGCACACACATCGTTTCCCCAGGAGGGAGGAGACTGGGCACACACGGCGGCTGACACCCTGGATAAGCTCGATGTGCGCGAGCTGCGCGAAGCGGCTGGCACGATGGCGCGGATCTTGGTTCGAATGGCGGCGGCGCCGGCGGGGTTGCCCCGGGCCCCGAAGCCGCTGTCGGCGGTCAAGGAAGCGCTGATTGAGGCTGGCCTTGAGGAGTCGCTCCGTGTCCAGGGAAGCTGGCCCTTCTAGAGTCCTGCCGGGCAGCATGCGTGTTGCCAGCGCACCGCGGCGATCGAGCATCGCTGTCCAATGTGCCCAACGACCATCGGCTGCTGAGGCTCAGACGATGGCGAGGGAAAGCGCTGGCAGGGGGAATGCCGAGAGCCGGGGTCCCCGAACCCCGGCTCTCACCAAAAAGGAGGAGAAGAAGAGAAACAGCCGCCTACTCTGACAACATAATAACATGAAGAGAATGGGACCGCTCGACGTGAAACCTACGTAAACCCTACGGAATCCCTACGCAGAAGCCGGCGGCCGATCTTGCACGGTTTGCCGTGGGACGCGCGGCAGGATTCAGGAGAATCCGGATGAGGCCTTGCGTCACGTGCGTGACTGATCCGATGAGGAACCCTGCGCGACATAGCAAGATGGACAGAGGAACGCTATGAAGACCGTGGTAGCTGGTGCGTTGGGCGAATGTGTGCACGTGGCTGGCGTATTGAGATTCTTGCGCTTGGCCGAGGCCGCCGGATGGCGAACCGTCTTCGTAGGGCCAGCGGCGCCGATCGAGAGAATGATTGAAGTGGCCCGCCGTGAGAAAGCCGACTTGGTCGGCGTCTCCTACCGCCTGACGGCCGAGACCGGTGAGCGACTGCTGGGCGAGTTCGCCGAGGGAGCCGATGATCTGCACGCCAAGGGGGTGCGATTCGCCTTCGGTGGCACGCCCCCGGTGGCCCGGCGTGCCCGCGCGATAGGCTTCTTCGAGCGCGTGTTCGATGGCAGTGAGCCGGCGGAGGCCGTGTTGGCCTATCTCAAAGGCCAGCCCCGCGCCGAACTCACCGGGGTGGACTACCCGCAGACCACCGTGGAACGTATCGCCTGGAAAGCCCCGTCCCCCCTCATCCGCCACCACTTCGGCTTGCCGACGGTGGAGGCCACCCGCAAAGGGGTCACCCGCATTGCGGAGGCGCAGGTGCTGGATGTCATCTCACTGGGGATCGACCAGGACGCCCAGGCCTACTTCTTTCACCCGGAGCGGCAGGACCCGCGACGCCGCGGCGCAGGAGGCGTACCCGTGCGCAGCGCGGACGACTATCGCGCACTCTATGCCGCCACCCGGTGCGGAAACTTCCCACTTGTACGTTCGTACTCGGGCACCGACGATTTCATTCGTCTGGCCGAGATGTACGTGGAGACTATCGACATCGCCTGGTGTGCCATCCCCATCTTCTGGTTCAACCAGATGGATGGTCGCGGGCCGTGGGATCTGGAAGGCTCCATCCACGAGCACCAGAAAGTGATGGCGTGGTACGGGGAGAGGAACGTACCGGTGGAGCTAAACGAGCCCCACCATTGGGGAATGCGCGATGCGCCAGACGTGATCTTCGTCGTCTCGGCCTTTCTCTCGGCCTACAATGCTCGCGCCTTTGGCGTGCGCGACTACATCGCTCAGATGATGTTCAACAGCCCACCGGGCCTTTCCGACGCGATGGACCTGGCCAAGATGCTGGCCTGTGGGGAGATGATCGCGCCGCTCGAGGGGCCGGGCTTTCGCATCTGGAGACAGACTCGCACTGGGCTACTGAGCTACCCGCTGGATCCGGATGCGGCAC
>JAUVSX010000314.1 GCA_030596915.1 Chloroflexota bacterium
GACCACCGCCAGGTTCTCCATACTGCCGTAGACCTTGTTCGTGGACGCGTACACGAAGATCGGTGCACGTTCCATGCCACGCGCGGCCTCCAGCGCGTTGAATGTTCCCAGGGCGTTCACTTCGAAGTCGGAGCGAGGGTCTGACACGGAGGTTGTGACCGCAGTCTGGCCGGCAAGATGGACGATAACGTCGGCGCCCCTC
This sequence comes from Chloroflexota bacterium, assembly GCA_030596915.1. Classification (GTDB taxonomy): domain Bacteria; phylum Chloroflexota; class Anaerolineae; order B4-G1; family B4-G1; genus JAUVSX01. Next base: position 203 of record JAUVSX010000314.1, read on the forward strand.
GCGGCAGCAGCCAGAGCGTCCTGGTCGCGAACGTCCGCCTCGACGAGCCGGAACGCATCTGGGCCGTGCTGCTCCTGGAGCCAGGCCACGTTGGCATCCGCACCGTGCCTTGACAGATTGTCGTAGACGGTCACGGCATCGCCACGGCTAAGCAGGCGATGCACATAATTGCAGCCGATGAACCCGCCGCCGCCGGTCACGAAGAACCCAGTCACGGTATCACTCCTCAATCATTGGCTGGCAGCGCGGCGACACCCGAACGCAGCGTTCCCCACGAGAGTCCCTGCTGCGCCAGGCCGATGAGTCCCAAGAGGCACATCGTCACGTACATGAACGCGTGCGAGGTGAACGCGACAGCGATAGCCGTCTCCCCGGGTACGTCGAAGGGCATTTCCAGGGCGTACCGCGCCACGCTGTGGAAAACTCCGCTCGCGCCGGGCGCTGAGGGCAGCGCCATCCCCAGTCCTATGGCGCTGGTCAAGAAGCTTGCCTCGACAAGGGTCGGGCGCACGATGAATGCCCTAAGCAATGCGAAGTAGCACCCGCCGCTACATGCCCAGCGCACCGCCGACCACAGAACGAGCCCCACCACGGTACGCGGTGACCGCAAAGGCGCCAGGCCGTCCAGCAAGCCGGATGCCGCGCCCAACCACCGTTCGCGGTTGATGCCCGGCACGCGCGACAGCCCTGCGTCCAGTATGCGCCGCGCCAAGTCGGGACGCCTGGCGAACACAAGGAGGAGCAGGAACACTGCGAGAGCGACAACCCCCGCCGTGACTCCGACCTCCCGGATCCAGCCAGCCTCGGTCACGAACGGCACGGTAGCCGCTAGCAGAAAGACGACCGCCAGGAGGTCTAGCACGCGCTCAACAACGACGGTCGATAGGGCCGCGCTTGTCTTGCCCTTGCCTGTGAGTCCAATGGCCAAGGCGCGCACGGGATCGCCCAACCGGAGGGGAAGAACGTTGCTTACGAGATAGCCGATGTTGGTGATGGCGAACGCGTCGGCCAGACTCACTTGCGGGCCGAGGAGTATGCGCCACCGGACAGCGCGCGCGAGGAGAAACGCAAGAAGCATAGCGAGAGCGGGAAGCAGGAAACGCCACTCGGCCTGGCGCAGCGTCGCACCGACTAGCGGCCAGTCAATGCCAGCTAGCGCCAGGGCCAGGCATAGCAGCGTGACCACAACGCCGATCCAGAGGCGCCACCTGCGCATAGTATCCCATTATACCACGGCGAACGCGACGGACAACGACGGCCGTGGGCCAGGGTGCCCTGGTGGTAGCGCCTTCGCAGCCTAGCACGTCACGTGAAAGAGCCCTATGACATCCTCAAGTGCATCGTTCCAGGCACGAATCGCATCGGGCGTGGGCAGCAACTCAGCCTGACACGCTCTGGCCTTCAGGAAGTCCAGAGCCTCCGGCGAGAGCTCGACCAGCCCAGCCTGGCCCGTGCCAACGATCAGCCGCTTGGCGCCGCCCTCGAATACGTGTTGGGCTTCGTCTCGCGAGATGACGTGGGACGTGCCGTAGAGCGCCTTGGACAACCGCTTCTGACGCTTCTCCACCCGCCCGTCGAGCCGAATCACCACGTCGTGGCGATATGACCGGCCGTCGATAGCGATGGAGCCAAATTGCGTCCCGTCGATCGTGGGCCTTGCTGCCATAGTTGCCCCCTATCCCTGCAGCCGGTAACCCGGCCGAAGCACTGTCCCTGGCGTCCGCCAGGTCCGCGAAGCCAGGGTCATCGCGGTGCAACGTGTCAGTTGCCTCTAGTGCGCCGCTCTGGCGACAGACGAGCGGTCCCCGAGGCGACCAGCGGCTCTGGCAAGCGAACCGTGCTGCACGCCGGGTCGGGCCTCACACACGCCCAGCCGATTCGAGTGCGCACGGCGCGCAGCCAGTCGCTCGTTGCCACTCAAGGGCTGAACCGGAACATGCACACGTCGCCGTCCTGGATCTCGTAGCCCCGACCTTCCGTCCGGACCAATCCCTCATCCCTGGCAGCGTTCCAGCCCCCCACCCTCACGAGTTCGTCGAAGGCCAGTACCTGAGCGCGAATGAACCCGCGTTCCATCTGAGTGTGCACACTACCGGCAGCCCGCGCCGCCGTGGTACCTCGCGGTACAGGCCACGCGCGGATCTCGTGGCCGCCCACAATCGTGAAGAACGTGATCAGGTCGAGGGCCTGGTAGCCAGCTTTCGCCAGAAGCTCTAGACTAGAGTTCTGCAGCCCAACCTCCGCACGGTAGGCAGCCGCCTCCTCGGCTGGCCAGTCAACGAGTTCTGCTTCTAGTTGGGCGCAGAGCACAACGAACGGCGCGTCCTCGGCCCTGGCGACGCCAGCGATGGCGGATGCGAGAGCGCCACCGGTCGGCAGATCGTCCTCATCTGTGTTTGCCAGGTAGACTCGCCTCATTGCTGTTAGGAGTGAAAGGCCCTTTCCGTACGCCGCGTTGGATTCGCCTCCGGCCGCCCAGACCGACGCGCGTTCGCCCGCCTGAAGCCGGTTTTGCAGGTCCTTCAGCACCTCCAGCTCCCCCGCGTACTCCCTTGGATTGGCCTTGGCCGCGGAGCGCACCTTGTCGATGCGGCGTTCCACCACCTCCAGGTCCGCCAGCGTGAGCTCCAGATCCAGTATCTCCAAGTCTCGGACGGGATCCACATTGCCTTCAACGTGTGCCACGTCAGGGTCACCGAAGCATCGACACACGACGGCGATGGCGTCGACGTTCCGGATGTGGCCCAGGAATTGGTTCCCCAGGCCCTCGCCCAGGTGCGCACCGCGTACAAGTCCCGCTATGTCGACGAACTCGATTGTTGACGGGGTCGCGATGTCCGGCTGGACGATTCGGGCGAGAGCGTCGAGGCGCGGGTCAGGGACGCGGACCGTGCCTCGGTTGGGATCGATGGTGGTGAATGGGTAGGCGGCGACTGCGGCTACGTCCCCGCTCGTCAGCGCGTTGAAGAGCGTCGATTTGCCGACGTTAGGCAGGCCAACAATCCCGACCTCAAGTGCCACGGCTCACCTGCTACCCCGTCGTACCCGATACTGAGGAAGGCTTCATTTTACCCGTCGGCAAGCTGATGATGTAGGTGCTGCCTGCCCCGGGCTCGGTCTCCACGCGCAGCTCACCACCGTGCTGATCAACGACCGATCGGACAGTGGCTAGCCCGAGGCTAGCGGCGGGGTCCCCAACCGCGTCGCCCCTGCTTCCGCCATCCTCCACGCGGACTGTGGCGGTCGCGTCGGCGGCCATCAGCTCCACCCTAACGGCGCCCCCAGGCGCCGTATTGGCGATGGCGATGTCCAGGAGAACGGCGACAGCTTGGCGTAAGAGGGCTGCGTCGCCCACGACGCCCGTGGACCGCTCCACAGTGCCCACTCTCAGGAACACGCCTCCCTCTGCGGCTTGCTCTCGTGCTCCCTCCACCGCATCGATGACTAGCGGCGCGAGACGGATCGGAGCACGGTCAGCACCGCCCCCTACGCCGAACTCGCCCAGTTCGAGAAGGCTCTGAACCATTTCCCCAGTCTGCTCAACGCCCTGGACAATGCTAGCCACGAACTCGCGCTGCCTCTCATTGAGTTCTCCCACCATCGGCAGCATCGTGGCATAGCCTCGGATCAGCGTGAGCGGTCGGCGCAGATCCCGCGATACCCTCGCGATGAACTGCGCCTTCGACCTCTCCAAGCCCTTGAGCACAGAGGTATCACGTATCGTCGCGACCCGGCCGAGTCGCTCTCCCGTCGCGCTTACGATGACCGACACATTGCACGACAGCGTTCGACCGTCCTCACCCGTTGCCTCTGTGCTCAGCGTCTGACCAGGAAGCAGGCTCTCTGTGAGGAGACGTGTCACCCCAGCGGGTAGTTTCGCGTCGTCGACTCTCTCACCGATGGCCGCGCTGGCCGCCACGCCTAGCCCCTCTTCGGCGGCCGGGTTGCACAACACGATGCGATCGTGTTGGTCAATGACTAGGACGCCGTCGCTCGTACTCGCGAGGATCGCCGCGAGCTTGCGGCGATCGCCCTGCGCCACTTGGAACAGCCGAGCGTTCTCAAGGAGCACGGCGGTCTGGGCGGCCAGCGTGTTGAGCACATCGATGTCGGACGGCTCCATCGTGCGTGCTTCGCCGTGACCTACCCAGATGACGGCCAACAGTTCTCCGGCCGAGCGTACGGGGACGGCGACCGCGCTACGGATCCTTCCCTGTAGGGGGCCCACCGCATCCAGATCCGGGAGGCCCGCCACATCCTCGATCACCAGTGGATCGGTTCGCTCCCCCATCTCCTGGACGAGCGCTCGGTCCAGCGCTCGGACGCCGTGGCGGACCTCGCCCCTTCCCACAGTCAACGCGACTTCTCCGTCGGCTGAGAGGACGACGACCCGCGCCACCTGAGCCTGGGTTGTCCTCAGTGCACCGTCCAGAATGAAGGACAGCCCTTCCCGGACATCCACCGTGGTGGATA
>JAUVSX010000170.1 GCA_030596915.1 Chloroflexota bacterium
CGCTGCGAGACGAGCATTCCAACGATGGCCGACGTTGCCTGTGGGAAGTGGGGTGTGGCCGAACAGAGGAAGGCCACGTTTGTCGAGGTCCGGTCCGAACGGGGAGGCGCTCTCGCGGACGGGGCTATTCAGGCCGGCCGCATAGTTGTCGAGCCACCGGACGATGCGGCTGTGGAAGGAAGGAGGGCGAAAGCAGAGGCGGCCGCGATCCTGGCCCAGAGCTGGCAGGAAAGAGACTTCGCTCCTTTCAGAGAGATGAGCCTCGAAGAGAGGTTCGAGTACTGGCAGGGCCAGTTCGCTCAGTGCATCAAGTGCTTCGGCTGCCGCGACGCCTGTCCGATCTGCACCTGCAACGTGTGCTGGCTTGAGGCGGAGAGGGGCTACGTGCAGGGTGGCGAGATTCCGCCTGACCCTATGTGGCCCATGGTCAGGGTAACACACGTTATGGACTCCTGCGTGAATTGTGGTCAGTGCCAGGATGTGTGCTCAATGAACCTGCCTCTGAGCCGGCTGATCTTCATGCTCAACCGGGAGATCTCCCAGATGTTCAAGTACGAACCGGGAATGGACCCAAACGACCAGCCCCCCTGCGCCTTCGTCACGGACGAGGAGGCCACAATCGAGGGGGTCAGTCTGACCTTCTAGCCCAGGCCATGGGGGTCTCAATGGATACGTGTGCGCGTTGCCAGTGGACGAGCGGGCCGGCTGTTGCCAGGACGCAGGACGCGTGCAACCGTGCACTTCATAGACGTGTTCAGATTCTACGCGACCGTGGCGCCACGAGTCGTGGCGCCACGGTCATAGGAGACGATCGCGGGAGGAAAGATCGGTAGCGTGGTGGAGGAATTCGCAGAGGCCACTCGGCAGCTTGGCCCAAGCCCATTGGGTGACAGGTCTGCTAGTTGGCCGGACCTTGCCCATACTGACACCTTCGGGAGGTAGCATAATCCATGGCACACATACATAGAGTGATATTTCCCCAGTACGCCAGGGGGAGGGATGGCATCGAGATCGAAGACGGTGCAACACTTCGCGACCACGCTCAGAAGCTGGGCGTTCTGATACCCAGTGCCTGCGGCGGGCGCGGACAATGCGGCAAGTGCGTGGTCAGGGTCGACAGAGGCCTGGCGAGCCTGGCGGAAAAGACGCAGGCCGAGCGTACTTTCTCCCTGGGTGAGGAGGAGCGACTGGCCTGCCAGGCGAGGGTATGCTCCGGCGAGCGGGACATACACCTATACCTCAAGGCGGCCGGGGAGTATACGATCCTGACCGAGAGCGTCGAGGCACCTGTTCCGCTCGATCCCTTCGCATACCGGGAAGGGAACCAGGTCTTCTTGAGAGGCGTTCGTAGCGATTCCTTGGGAAGCTACGAGGGGGAACTCTTGGGCCTCGCGCTGGACATTGGGACAACGACGCTCGTCGCCCAAGTTTTAGACCTGGAAACGGGGACGGTCGTCACGACCCTGGCCTGCAGGAACCCGCAGGCGGTCTTCGGAGATGATGTGATCTCCCGGATAGCCTACACCGATCAGCATGAGGATGGCCTGGCACGCCTGCAGAAAACGGTCGTCGAGGCGGTCAATGCCTTGTTGCGGGACTTTGATGGAGGCGAGGCCGGGCGACGCAGGAATCACATCTACGAGGCCGTCGTGGTGGGGAATCCCACCATGCGCGAGCTCTTTTTCGGCCGGAACGTCCACTCCCTGGGCACGAGCCCCTACGAGCCAGATGACAAGTCGCCCATCAATCAGAAGGCGGTGATGGTCGGCCTCGACATCAACCCGGCCGCCAACGTATACGGCGCGCCACTCGTGGGTGGCCAGGTTGGGGCCGACTGCGTCGCCGTGATTCTGGCGTGCGATCTGCACAAGGCGCGCCGACCATCTATGGCGGTAGACATCGGCACCAACGGGGAAGTTGCCGTTGGGAATGCGAACCGTATCCTGGCCGCATCGAACGCGGCTGGCGGTGCCTTCGAGGGCGGCACGGTGTCGTGCGGGACGGGCGCTGTCCAGGGTGCCATCGCGAGCATCGCGATCAGTGCCGGGGATGGGCCCGTGCGGTACGAGACGATTGGCAATATGCCGCCGATCGGGGTCTGCGGCTCGGGTCTGATAGACCTGCTCGCAGAGGCGCTCAGGGAAGGGATCATCGACGAGAGGGGCCGGCTCTCAGGGAAGTACCGGCAGGCCGGCGAATTCGCCCTGACCCACAACAACGGCAGGATCAGCATATCGCAGAAGGATATCAACGAGCTGCGGCTGGCCAGGGCGGGCTCGGCTCTCAATCAGCAATCCCTGATGCGGGAATACGGGGTCGACCTGGACGGACTGGGCCGCATATGCCTGGCTGGTGGGTTCGCGAACTACGTCAATCTGGACAGCGCCGTAGCCATCGGTGTCCTTCCGGACGGAGGGGACAAGCTGGTCAAGATTGGCAACGGCGCCCTGACTGGGGCGAGGCAGATGCTTCTCTGCCGGGAGAGAAGGGCGGACGCCGAGCGGCTTGCGCGCACGATCGAGCATGGCAAGCCCTCGGAAGGGGAGAACTTCCTCGATCGCTACGTGGCTGAGCTCCAGCTCGGGAGCTGGCGCTGATGAGGCAGGTCGACGGGTGCGAGACCTGCATCCCGATGGTCCGGGGGCTCTTTGGTCAGCAGGACGAAAGGACGGTAACATGCTCTCGCGCGAGCGAGTCCTCGCGGCGCTCAACCATGGAAGGCAGTCGTAGCCGATGGAACTGAGATGCGCCATCTGTGGCGTGCGCGCGTGCAGCCGGGAGCCGGGCAGCGAGCCCTATCCGTCGTTCTGCCCGATGGCTGGCGACGGGCAGGTGCTCAACGACGCGCGTGTCATCTATGAGGACCACGAGACGCGGGCGCTGGCCCAGGCTGCGGCCCGCACCGAGGCGGCAGGATACTGCAAGGAGCCTCGTGTCGAGGAGATCATGAACTTCGCACGGCGGCTGGGCGTCAACCGGCTCGGCATCGCCAGTTGCGTCGGCCTGATCCGGGAGGCCAGGCTGCTACAGGAGATACTGGAGGCCAACGGCTTCCAGGTTTCTAGCGTGTGCTGCAAGGTGGGCTCGATACCCAAGGAGGAGATCGGCCTGGCCGACGATGAGAAGATCCGTCCGGGCCAGTTTGAGGCGCTGTGTAACCCGATTGGGCAGGCCAAGCTGCTCAGCGAGGCCGGGACGGGGCTGAACATCGTTGTTGGGCTGTGCGTGGGCCACGACAGCCTGTTCTTCCGGCATTCAGCGGCGCCGGTGACGGTGCTGGTAGCGAAGGACCGGGTCACCGGGCACAACCCCGCGGCCGTCCTCTACACCAGCCATTCCTACTACCGCCGGCTGCGAGAGGGGCCAGGCTAAGTAGCGGGGCTGTCGCGTTGCGAGGAGGCAGTCGATGAGACTAACGGTGCAACACGTGGATGGCCAGCGTTTCCTGGCGACGGAGGGTGAGCACACCTTGGTCGTCGACGCTGCGCCCGAGGACGGGGGCGGCGGGACGGCCATGAGCGCGCCGCAGATGTTCGCGGCGGCGGTGGGCGCCTGTATTCTCGAATTTGTCGCGAACTCCTGCCGGCTGCGTGAGATTCCATTTGAACGACTGGGCCTCGAGTTGGAGTACGAGGAGCTGAAGAGCCCTCGCCGCATCGGGCCATTGGAGGCGGTGCTGCACATCGAGCCGGAGCCGCCGGATGACGCAAAGCAGCGGTTGGTCGGCGTGGCGCGGCACGTGACGTTGGTCAACACGCTCAAGCGTCCCCCGGAGGTGGCGATCCGGTTTGCCGGGGAATAGGCCGGTTCCTCTTGTGGATGGCGGTATGAGGAGGTTGCTCGATGCCGATCTTTGAATACAGGTGTGTCACCTGCGACACAACGTTCGAGGTGCTGGTGCGGCGTGACGAGGACGTCACTTGTCCGGACTGTGGCAGTCAGAGCCTGGACAAGCTCATCTCTGCCCCGGTCATGTTGAGTGGGCAGACGATCAGGCAGGCGGGGCATACCTGCTGCGGTCGCGAAGAGCGGTGTGAGATGCCGCCCTGCAACGAGGGGAGCGCCTGCTGGCGAGGATGATCGCGCAGCCACCATCGCTTGCGATGGGTGAGCTTCGAAGCGAGATGCTGAGTTGCCGTACGGGGCGCGCTTGGAGCAGGTTGGCGGATGGGAACTACGCGCAGTGGGTTTGGCTACGCGCGCCGGTACCCTTTTCGGTGGCCACCTGAATGGAGGCCACGTCGTTCAGTGGGGAGAGGACTGAAGCGGTGCCTATAGCACGGTTTGAGCCGAGAATCCTGGCCTTCTGCTGCCGTCACTGCGCCTATGCAGCGGCTGATTTAGCGGGCGGGCTACGCATCCAATACCCGCCCAACGTTCGTATCATCGAGGTGCCGTGCACAGGCCGGGTAGACGTGACGGAGATCCTCCACGCCTTCGAGCGCGGCGTGGACGGGGTGATGGTGGCCGGCTGATTGGAGGGGCAGTGCCATTACCCGGAGGGTAATGTCAACGCCAAGCGGCGAGTGAAGTACGTCGCCAGGCTGCTCGAGGCGGTTGGACTGGAGGGAGAGCGTGTGGCGATGTTCAATCTGTCCGCCGCGATGGGGGCGCAGTTCGCGGAGATGGTGACAGAGATGACTGAGAGAGTGCGTGAGCTAGGACCCAGTGCGCTCAGCCGATGAAGCACGGACCAATGGTAGCGAGAGGCCACGACGACGACGGCAGGCGAAGGGAAGCTGTTTCGGGTGGGCCGGCCGGGGTGGGCTGCGATGTTGCTGCGTTGGCGTGTGACTGCACTGGCACGTTGACCTGCTCGGCGGTATTCGGGTACTGCGAAGCCTTGGCAAGCAGCGCCGGCGTAAGCCGGCATCCTTGTCCGACGGAGTGATGTTCAAGCTTATGGACCCCTGGAACAAGGTCGGGAAGCGAATGCGGCTGAAGCGTCATTCGCGGAGCGTGATTCTGCTTCTCATAGTGGTTACCGTCCTAGCGGGGGCGAGCGCAGTGTTGGCTGCCGAGGACGCGCCGGTGCGGGTCACATTCTTCACATCAGCCGAGTGTCCGCATTGTGGCGCCGTGCTCGAGACAGTTCTGGCGCCACTTCTGGAGGAATACGGCGAGAGCCTGGAGATCAAAGTCGTCGACATCTCCGACCCAGGCGAGCCAGGTGGCATCAATGCGGCCAACTACGAGATGCTGGTGAACGCAGAGAAGATGTTCGACGTTGCGCCCGAGGAGCAGGGGCTCCCGATGGTCGTCGTCGGGGGGGAGGTTCTGATCGGTGAGGACGCCATCCGCGAGCGGCTGCCCTGTCTGGTCGGCGACTGCCTGGCCGAGGGAGGTACCTCCTGGCCCGAGATCCCGGGCCTGGCACAAGTCCCTGTCGGGCTCGACGGACACAACCCTGGCCTTGGCTTCGGCTTCGGAAGCGAGGAGTCGGACGCCTGCGTGGAGGAGGAAGCATCCGTCTGCGAGGTGCCACCCGCGATCTGGGTGGCCTACTTCTACGAGGTGGGCTGCCAGGAGTGCAGCCGCGCTGAGTACGACATCAGGTACGTGACGGATAAGTATCCTCAGGTCGTGGTCGAAGAGTACAATGTCCAGGGCGATGCGGCGCTTGCCGAGTGGTTGGGCGATCGCTCCGGCGTGCCTGATGAGCTTCGCCTGGTGACGCCGGTCCTGTTCATCGGCGACGACTACCTGGAGGGCACGGGCATCACGTCTGAGGCCCTCTCTGCCCTGGTGGAGACCTACGCTGCAAGGGGAGCGCAACGTGCGTGGTCCGGCTTCGACGCCGGGGAGGCGCAGACGAGCATCTTCGAGCGTTTCCAGGGGTTTGGCTTTCTGACCGTCGCTTCTGCGGGTCTGGTGGATGGGCTCAATCCCTGTGCCTTCGCGACGCTGGTGTTCTTTGTCTCCTATCTGACGCTGAGCGGCCGCCAGGGGCGGCAGATCCTCCTCGTAGGTGCGGCCTTCACGGCGGGCGTGTTCCTCGCCTACCTGGGGGTTGGCCTGGGCTTCTACAAGGTGCTCGACGCTCTAGGTGACCGACTGACGACAGCAGGACGGTGGGTCTACGGACTGACAGGCCTCTTCTGCGCCGTGCTGGCGGTGGTCAGCCTGGTTGACTTCCTGAAGGCCCGGCGAGGTGAGATCGGCGATATGCGGCTCAACTTGCCGCACGCGCTGCGGATGCGCATCAATGCGGTCATCCGGAGCGGGCGGCGCTCCGACGCATTCGTCGCGGGGTCCTTCGTCACGGGTGTGGCCGTTTCGTTGCTTGAGCTTGCCTGCACGGGCCAGGTCTACCTGCCGACCATCATCTTCGTCGTAAGCCAGCCGCAGATGAGGGGACGCGCAGTTGGGTTTCTCGTCCTGTACAATCTACTCTTCATTGTCCCGCTCGCCGTCGTCTTTGTTCTTGCTTACTATGGCACCACGTCGGGGCAACTGACACGGTTCCTCCAGCGGAGGGCAGCGACGGTCAAACTAGGACTGACGGTGCTGTTCGGTGCACTCGCGACGTGGTTGCTTGTCTCGGCAATCGGGATGTGAAGCGACGAGTCCGTTGCGCTGGGAGGGCGAGGCTTGCGGTGACGAGGGGGAAGCTGGTTTCGGAATGAGTGGGCAGGCAGGGCACGTCTGCTGCGGTCGAGAGGAGCGATGTGGGGCGCCGGCCTGCAACGAGGCAGGCGAATGCTGGCGCAACTGGTCTGCGGCTGATTTGAGGATGACCCAAGGAGGGTGCTGAAATGGGTAGAGGTCAAGGAACTGGCGGTGGTGGTGGTGGTGGTGGTGGTCGCGGGGGCGGCCC
>JAUVSX010000026.1 GCA_030596915.1 Chloroflexota bacterium
GCATTCCTGATCCTGGTCGGAATCGCGGCCGGGACCGGCCTGGGCGCGCGGATCAGCAACTTGCTCATCCCCTCCCTGCAAGTCGGGGTTGGTGCCGCGGCAATGACACCGCCCTGCGTCGTGCAGATTGCCTGGGCGGAGATTGTGCAGATCTACGTCCTGTTTGGGGTGGTCTTCGTGATCGCGCTGGCAGGCCTGGCTGTGTTGCTCCTACGAATGAAGATCTTCCAAGCGGTCAAGCTGGGGGAGACGGCGTGATGGAACAAGAACCGATAATCATCTGCGACAACCTGGTCAAGATCTACAAGGTGGCCGACCTGGAGGTAGTAGCTCTCCAGGGTCTGGATCTTGTCGTCGCGCCTGGGGAGTTCTTGGGCATTGTCGGCCCAAGCGGCAGCGGGAAAAGCTCGTTGATGAATATCTTGGGTGGCCTGAGCCGTCCCTCAGCCGGTCGCGTGTTTGTGGACGGCAACGACCTGCTCAAGATGTCGGACGCTGCCCTCAACCGGTACCGCCGCTCGGAGGTAGGCTTCGTGTGGCAGCAGGCCACGCGCAATCTGATTCCGTACCTCACCGCATCTGAGAACGTCGCGCTGCCAATGACGTTGGCGGGGCAGACCGAGCGACGCAAGCGCCGCCACGCCGAGGAATTGCTTGAGGCTGTGGGCCTGGCCGAGAGAACGCACCACGCGTTGGCGCAGCTCTCCGGCGGTGAGCAGCAGCGGGTCGCCATCGCCGTCGCTCTGGCCAACAGTCCATCCCTTCTTCTGGCGGACGAGCCGACCGGAGAGGTGGACACGGCAACGGCCTTGACCATTTACGCGACGTTTCAGCGTCTCAACGAAGAATACGGCCTCACGACGCTGATCGTCAGCCACGATCCCGGCATCGCCCGCCACGTGGGGCGGGTGGTGGCCATCCGCGACGGCAAGCTAGCCACGGAAACCGTGCGGCAGTCGGCGCTGAATGGCGGGCTGGCGGGTGACGATGAGCTGGCGGATCAGGAGGAGATCTACCAGGAGTTGATCGTGCTCGACTCGGCAGGCCGCCTACAGGTTCCTAAGGAGTATCTCGAGTTCTTCGGGATCAAGGACCGTGCCCGACTTGAGATGGCTGAGGAGGGCATCCTGATTCTTCCTGCCCCCGCGGGGGCGACGCAGGGCGCCGAATCTGCGGCGAGTAGTCTGATCCCGTCGGCCCCCAGGAGGGGCGGAGGGTTTCTGAACCTGCCTGGCAGAGTCCGGGAGGCGTTGGGCCGGCTCGGCCGGCGGTAGTGCTTGGCGCCCCGAGATGGCGCGAGGACGAAGGATTACGGCAATGGCGGAAGCGAACGACAAGTCGAACGGCTTCGTAGTCGAGACCGAGGACCTGTGGCGCGTGTACAAGGTCGGCCCCCGCGAGGTGCCGGCGCTACGCGGCGTCAGTATGGCGATCGACGCCGGACTGTTTGTTGCTGTGAAGGGGCGCTCGGGTAGTGGCAAGACGACGCTGCTGAACTGCATTGGCGGCCTCGACCGACCAACGTCCGGTGTGGTGCGTGTGTTCGGGCGTGACCTATCTGGCCTAAATGACGAGCAATTGACGCGGTGGCGTCGCGAGCAGGTGGGCTTTGTCTTCCAAACGTTCGGTCTCCTGCCCACCCTCTCCGCCTATGAGAACGTGGAGTTGATGTTGCGCATTGCTGGGGCACGCAGGGATGAGCGCCGGGAGCGTACAATGCATTGCCTGGGTCTGGTTGGGCTGGCCCAGTGGGCCAACCACCGGCCATACGCGCTATCGGGGGGACAGCAGCAGCGGGTTGCCATCGCACGGGCGCTGGCCAACAACCCTCGGCTGATCCTGGCCGACGAGCCAACCGGTGAGCTGGATAGCACAACTGCGCGCGATATCCTGAGCCTATTTCGGACCATCGTCAACGAGCAGCACGTCAGCTTCCTGATGGTGTCGCACGACCCGCTCGTGGATGGCTACGTCGACGGGATTCTGTATCTGAAGGATGGACAGATCGGCGAGGCAGGCTAACCTCTGGCCGCACCCACGCGTTCTGACGACCGCAGCGTACACCGTTTGGTGTTCTCCCGTCTGCGGCCCCCGCTCCTACGCCGCCGCTCAGGCCCTGACCCGGGGCGAGGAACTGCGGTGCCCCGGAATGTATGATCCCGAGCAGCCTGTGGAATGGTCTCGTGGGGCCCCCGACCAGGCCCCGATGTTCCAGAACCGCGCGGGGGTAGACATTGGCGAGAGAACTGACGAGGAGGTAACATGCCCTTTGATCTCCAGACAATAGCGCGACGGGCACGCCTGCCTTGCGGCGCGATGTGCCTTCTGGTCGGATTGCTCTTCACCGGCTGTGGCGGCGGCACGCCGCCACCGGAGCCAGTCACGATTACGTTCGCCTTCCCGGAGACCGACGTTACCACATACGAGAAGCTGGCGGACATCTTCCGGGAGGATTATCCCCACATCACCGTCGACCTTCGCCCCAAGTCTTCGGACTTGCTCGGCGGCATCGATGTGGACGATTCGGACGTTTTGCTGACCTCGCAGTTCGCAGTCGCGTGGATGCAATCTCAGGGCAGAGCACTGAACCTCACACCGTTCATAGAGGGAGACGAGAAGCTCGATCCAACCGACTTCTATCCTGGCACGATGGCCCTCTTCACAGTGGATGGGCAGACGTGGGCGGTACCTGCTGGCGTCGATATGCTGGTGATGTACTACAATCGGGACCTGATCGACCAGTATGGCGCCGCGTACCCCCAGATTGGGTGGACCTGGGACGACTTCCTGGCCACGGCCGCAACCGTCCGAGACGTGAACGCTGGCGTATTCGGATACGCGCCGAACCTGCAGCTATTCGACCCGATGCTGTTCATGGTCCAGCACGGGGGCCGCATCTTCGACGACCTACAGAACCCTACCCGTACAACGTTCAACGACCCGTTGAACATTGAGGCCCTCGACTGGTACTTCAGGCTGATGTTCGACTTCAACGTCGCACCCACACCCGAGCAGGCGCGCGAGGCCTTCGGCGGCAGCGCAAATCTGCGGACGGGCGTCATGCAGAACAAGGTAGGTATGTGGACAGGATTCCTGTCCGATCGCGGTGGGCGCGTGCAGCCCCCCGAGTGGCCGTTCGACTGGGGTGTGGCGCCGCTGCCTCGCGGCAACAGGTCTGCGACGATGGCGCTGGTGGAAGGGTACTTCATCTCTGCGGACACGCAGCACCGCGATGCGGCGTGGCAGTGGATCTCCTTCCTTAGCCAGCAGTTGCCGCAGCGAATGGCGCCGGTGCGCCGGTCGCTTGCGGAATCGAAAGAGTACGAGCAACAGGTGGGCGCCGAAGTGGCTGCCGTGGCCCGGGCGTCGATGGAGGACGCGCTGCTGCTGTCGCCAAAGCTGGCCGAGTTTGAGGACGCGCTGGGCGTGCTGCAGAGGGCCTTCTCGGAAATCGCCGCTGGCCGCTTCCATCCCGCAGAAGCTATGGACTGGGCACAACAGCAGTTCGAGTAGCAGGATCGGCGACCGCGACTGCGTCAGGCTCGATTCCTGGCCGCCTCCGGCACCATCGCAACAGCCGGGCCGCCACGCCGAAGAATCGTACACGAAAGGGTCTGGGACATGATCAGGGTAGCTGCTCTCTCCGACATCCACGGCAACCTGCTCTCGCTCGAGGCCGTCGTGGCCGATATCCAGGCCCAAGGCACACCCGATGCCATCTGGGTGCTAGGCGATCTAGTAGCCTTCTTCCCATGGCCTGCTGAAACACTGGCCCGGCTCCAAGCCCTGCCCAACGTCGCGTTCCTGCGGGGCAACACGGACCGCTTCACTGCAACCGGCACCCGTCCAGCGCTGCCGGTGCGCTCGGTCGAGGATTGGCAGCGTTTCCCGGTGGCGCTGGCCGTGCGGGACGCCAACTTCCGATGGACTGTGGAACGGCTCTCCTACGCGGACTATCAATTCCTCACCGCACTGCCAGAGCAACTGGAGATGGATGTGCCTGGCTACGGCCGCGTGGCCGCCGTTCACGGCGCTCCGGGCGACGACGAGGCGCGCCTGTACCCGAACGCCCCGGACAAAATCGTCCGTCCGTATCTCGCCGGACTGGACGCCCGAGTGCTGCTCGGCGGTCACACCCACCTGCCCAACGACCGCGTCGTCGAGGTGTACGGCTGGTCAACGACGGCAGTGCAGGCCTGCCCTTCGACGGCGACAACCGCCCCAGCTACGCGCTGCTCGATTTCGATGATGGGCGGTGTGACGTCACGTTCCGCCGCGTCGCCTACGATGTCGAGGCCGTCGCCTCCGAGTTGGCGAGGGTGGAGCACCCTATGCGAGAGTGGCTGATTCCCATACTGCGGACCGGCACACCGACGTGACCGGGTAGCGGGGCACGTCGCGGTGAGCGCTTCCGGGCCAGGGGAGAATGCCCGACGGCCCGCAACAGGCATGCGCCGGCGCCCGGCTCGCCCTCGGAGATTGACCAATGGACGACCTGAGTCGCGCCAAGCGGGAATGGCAGGAGCGTACGCTGAAACCGCTCCTTGAGCGCTATCCCGAGCGCAAGACACACTTCGAGACTCTCTCCGGAATCCCCGTCGACCAGGTGTACTTGTCATCAGACGTGGAGATGGATGAGCTGGCGGACCTGGGGATGCCGGGCGCATACCCGTTCACCCGAGGCGTGTCCCCCAGTATGTACCGGGGCCGACTCTGGACAATGCGCCAGTACGCAGGCTTCGGTAGCGCTCAGGAATCAAACGTTCGCTACAGGTATCTCCTTGCTCAGGGGCAGACGGGGCTCTCAGTCGCCTTCGACCTGCCCACCCAGCTCGGTTACGACGCGGACGATCCATTGGCGCAAGGCGAGGTCGGCAGGGTAGGCGTCTCCGCGAGCACGCTGGACGACATCCGAACCCTCTTCATGGGTATCCCACTCGACCAGGTGAGCATCTCGATGACCATCAATGCCCCGGCGGCCATCCTGTTGGCCATGGTCGTCGCGCTGGCGAAGGAACGGGGCACGGACCTGAACAAGTTGCGGGGAACCGTGCAGAACGACATCCTCAAGGAGTACGTCGCCCGCGGCCTATACATCTTCCCGCCGCACCCCTCCATGCGCCTGGTGGCGGACCTCATGCGCTACGGCGCCGAACACCTCCCTCGGTGGAACACGATCAGTGTGAGCGGGTATCACATCCGCGAGGCCGGCGCCACAGCCGTTCAGGAGGTTGCCTTCACGCTGGCCAACGCGATCACCTACGTCCAGACAGCGATTCAGGCCGGCCTTGATGTTGACGCCTTTGGGCCGCGTCTGTCCTTCTTCTTCAGCGCTCACAACGACTTCCTTGAGGAAATCGCCAAGTTCCGCGCCGCCCGCAGGCTTTGGGCACGCATCATGCGGGAGCGCTTCGGGGCAAGGTCACCGCGGGCCTGGACCCTTCGATTCCACACCCAGACAGCCGGAGGCACCCTCACCGCGCAACAGCCCGAGAACAACGTCGTGCGGGTGGCGCTGCAGGCACTGGCAGCGGTGCTGGGCGGAACCCAGTCGCTGCACACGAACTCCCGTGACGAGGCGCTATGGTTGCCTACAGAGAACTCGGCCCGCATTGCCTTGCGCACTCAACAGATCATCGCTCACGAGTCGGGAGTCACCAGCATAGTCGACCCTTTCGGTGGCTCATACTTCATGGAGTACCTGACGACTCAGATCGAACGAGGGGCGCTCGACTACATCGATCAGATAGGCGCGTTGGGTGGGGCCCTGAGGGCCATCGAGCAGGGCTACCTCCAACAGGAAATCGCTGACGCCGCCTACCAGCACCAGCAGGCAGTCGAACGGGATGAGCGAGTGATCGTAGGGGTCAATGCCTACCAGGATGACCTGGATGCAGATCAAGCGCCTGCTCTTGAGCGACTGATATTGGACCCAGAGGTTGAGGAGCACCAACGGAGCCAACTGCTGGCCCTGCGGGCAGAGCGCGACGCAGAGCGAGTCTCAGCCGCCCTGGACCACATAGCTGCTGCTGCACGCGATGACGATGAGCCCCTGATGGGTCTGTTCGTCGCTGCGGTCGAGGCGGGATGCACCCTCGGCGAAATCTGTGGCGTGTTGCGGAAGGCCTGGGGAGAGTATCGATCGCCGGTCCGCATCTGATCTGACTATCCCGGCAGAGAGCGCCGGAGCTCGAGCGACGGCGAGCCGACGCCGCCCCCGCTGCTGCGAGATGCTCCCGAGGTCCGCCCACTGCACACACCATTGATCAAGAAGGACGACTATGCCAGACACAACTATGCCAGACGCGTCTGTGCCGGACGACGCGGTGTTGCACGCGGATATCGGCGCGCTGGCCGGTTATGACAAGCCGGCCGAAACCAGCACGGTGGAACATAGCGACGGTCTGATCGAAGCGCACGCTTTGAGGGATTTCTGCGCCCAGGTTTTCCAGCGCCTGGATGTGCCGGAGGAAGACGCGCGAATTGCCGCGGACGTGTTAGTGAGCTCCGACCTCCGGGGCATCGATAGCCACGGGGTGGCTCGTCTTCACCGCTACGTGAGGGGCATACGGAACGGGATCATGCTCCCAAGGCCCGAGGTGAGCGTGGTCAGCGAAACAGCGACGACCGCCCTCATCGATGGTGGGGCCGGACTTGGGCATCCAGTCTCATACAGGGCGATGCAGCGAGCGATCGGCAAGGCCCTTGAGTACGGGAGCGGCTTCGTCTCTGTGCGCAAGTCCAACCATTTCGGCATCGCGGGCTACTACGCGATGATGGCACTGGAGCACGACTGCATCGGCATCGCGATGACCAACGCCGGGCGCCTCGCAGTTCCGACGTTTGGGCGTGAGGCGATGCTGGGCACCAACCCCATCGCCGTGGCGGCTCCCGCCGGAGAGGACTACCCATTTGTGTTGGACATGGCTACCAGCACTGTCCCCATGGGGAAGCTCGAGATCTACGATCGGCTCGAGAAGCCCATGCCGCTGGGCTGGGCAACGGACGAAACCGGGACTCCCATCACCGACGCCGGGAGAGCAATGAGGCTGGCCCGCAGACGGCACGGTGGAGGGCTCCTGCCATTGGGCGGGGCTGGAGAGCAGCTCAGCGGCCACAAAGGATACGGCCTCGCGCTGATGGTCGAGATTCTGACTGGCGTCCTCGCGGGTGCGGCCTACTCCGACCTCATCGCCTCCGAGGCTGCCCCAGAAGGTGAGCGCCGGCCGATCAACCTGGGCCACCTGTTCGGCGCCCTACGAGTGGATGCCTTTCGACCCGCAGACGGGTTCAAGGCGGCGATGGACGACCTGCAGCGTCGCCTCAAGAACACCCCAAGAGCTGAAGGCCAGGATCGTATCTACGTCCACGGCGAGAAGGAATACGAGGAGTCGGAACGTCGATCCCGCCAGGGCATCCCCCTGAACCGCAAGGTGGTGGCCAGCCTGCATCAGATTGCCAGCGAGCTAGGCGTGTCGCTCCCGATGGCGTAGCGGCAGGCGACAGGCAGGATCTTCCTTGCCCCACTACCGGATCCCGTACGGGGAGTCAGCCCTCGAGTTCGACCTGCTGCCGGGCATGCGCGGCGCCGTCGTCGTGTCAAACCCAGCGCCACCTCTGGCGGACGCGAACCAAGCCATTGCGGCGGCTCTTGCCAAACCCACCGGGTCGCCGCGGCTGCGCGCGCTGGCAGGTCCCGGCGACCGGGTCTGCATCGTCTTCACCGATAGCACGCGGTCCAGCCCGGACCACCTACTCGTGCCAGCCCTGCTCAGGGAACTCCACACGGCGGGGGTGCGCGACAAGGACATCACGCTCCTGTGCGGTATTGGTATGCACCGGCCCTCGACGCAGGCCGAGAGAGTGGCTAAGCTGGGGTCCGAGATCGTCGCTCGCTACACCGTGATCGACAATGAGCCCCAGAACCCCGTCGCCCTGATCGATCTGGGTGTGACTGCTGGCGGCGTTCCGGTGTCGGCCCACCGGGATGCGGTCAGGGCTGACCTGCTGATCGCGACAGGCATCGTCGAGCCGCACCAGTACGCCGGCTACTCGGGCGGCCCAAAGACGGCGTCCGTCGGCGCGGCCGGCGAGCCTCTCATCGCTCACACACACGGACCGGCCTTCGTCGACCACCCCGGCACGCGCCTGGGCCGCATCGAAGGGAACCCTTTTCAGGAGGCGATCACGGAGGCAGCACAACGGGCAGGCCTGCGCTTCATCATCAACGTCGTTCTTGATGAGCAGAAGCGGATCGTTGGCGTCGCGGCGGGCGCACCCACACCCACGCACCAGCAGCTCGTCTCGCTCGCCCGCTCCATCTACGAGGTGGAGATACCGCACCAGTACGACGTCGTGATCGGCGGCGTGGGATATCCCAAGGACGCGAACCTCTATCAGGCCAGCCGGGCTGCGTCCTATCTGTTCTTCGCGCCGACGCCCGTCGTCCGGCCAGGCGGGATGATAATCATCGCCGCGAAGTGCCACGAGGGTGCAGGGAAGGGAGCGGGGGAGCAGCGATTCCTCGCAGCGATGCGCGACGCGCCTGACGTGCAGGCGATCCTGTGCGACGCTCGGGAGCATGGCTACCCGCCGGGGCAGCAGCGCGCTTTCGTGATGGCCAAGGTCCTCGAGCAGGTGCAGGTTATCGTCGTCGGCGCGGACTGTCCCGACGTCGTGTCGAGCTGTAAGTTGACCCCGGCGCGCACGATGGACGCGGCCCTGGCGCTAGCGCAGCGGCAACAGGGCGAAGACCTCGACGTCTTGGTCGTTCCCCACGCGTTGCTCACGCTGCCGGTCGTGCGCGAGCAGGCCTGAAGCACCGAGGCGGACCTCTCAAGTTTCGACGCCTCGGTATTGACCGCTTTGCGGTGCGCGCGCCTTCACCTGCCCGGGCGACGTGGCTCTCGCCCGTGTCCTCGAGCTGACGCGCAGCGCTCTCGCCGATGCCGGCCGCGGCCGGCGACTTCGAGCGGGAAGCGCGATCCATCTGCTTTGCGACTCCCGGCGGCAGGGAGTGGCCTTGTGACCACTACTTGCCGCTTTCCTCGCCCTCTGGCTGCCCAGGCTGTCCCTTGAGACACCCTTCGGCCAGAGCCACACCGGCCAGAAGTCAGGCCGGCGTCCCCGCACTGGCAGGAATCCGCCGGGCGGCGACCGGGTCACTGCCTCTCCACGGTCTTGACCGATGGCATGCCGTCGAAATCGGCGTCCTGCGTCCAGAGCGTTGCGTTGTGGGACCGTGCCGTCGCCAGGATGATGCTGTCCGCCATCGGCAACCCCGTTGCCACGGAGATCCTGGCGGCTTCCAGGGCGAGAGAAGGATCTAGGTCGACGACGGTGCCTTGCATCATCTGCGCAATCGCCTGAAGCGCCTTGCTCTCATCTCGCTGTTGTAGCACACGCTTGAATACCTCGTAGAGGCCGATGGACGGCACCACCAGTGCCGCTGTGTTCTCCACGGCGGGGGCAAGGAAGTCCGCGTTGGGCCCATCGGCGAAGTACCCGAGCCATCGCGAAGAATCGACGACGTTCATACGCGATCTCGCTCCCGCTCCACAGCCGTATCGATGCCTCGGAGGAAGCCGCGGGTCTCATGGACCGGCCGAAGCGGGTTCAACTGGATGCGCTCCCCGCAAAGGATGACCTGAACTTTCTGTCCGGGCCGGATGCCAAGCGACTCGCGTATTGCCCGGGGAATGACGACCTGGTACTTGGGCGAAACTGTGACTGTAACCATCTGTCCTTCGTGCAAACTAGCGTATCTTAATGCGACATGCTAGTCTCCCACGTAATCGTAGTACGCGCAACCGATCGAGAGGCGGGATGTGCCGCACAAGAGCGGCACCCGGCGCGGGCGTGGTCCGTGACAGAGCGGTGCGGGACGCCGTGCCCTGGCCCCACGGTGTCTGCAACGCTTCCTCGCAAAGGCGCCCACCTTGACGCAATCTGAGATGACGATAGAATTGGGGTTTATGTGTGCAGGAGACACGAACGACCGCCTCGAAACCGACGGGGCGCGGAGCCGCGAAGGCACGTGCGTTTCGGAAGGGCACTTAGCCGCTGAGGACGCCCGCCAGTGCGTGCGATGTGGGCTCTGCCTGGCGACCTGCCCGAGCTACCGCGAGAGCCTGGTGGAAACGGATTCGCCTCGCGCCCGTGTGGCACTCGTGCAGGCCCTCGAGGAAGGGCGGATCGATGCCCCTCTGGATGGTTTCGCGAACGCCTTCTACCGTTGCCTGCTTTGCGGCGCGTGCACCTTCACCTGCCCGAGCGGCGTGGCTGTCGACCGTGTCCTCGAGCTGACCCGCGGCGATCTCGCCGATGAGGGTCTACTTCCTCCAGCACTCTCCGACCTCGACGACCGCATCTCCCGGTACCGCAACATCTCTGCCGAGCCCAACGAGGGGCGGCTGATCTGGGCCGACAACCTCCCTTCACCGCCCACGGGGCTGGGCAAGAAGCAGGCCGAGGTGGCGTATTTCGTGGGTTGTGTGGGCTCGTTCTTCCCACGCAGCTACAAGGTGCCCCAATCCTTCGTGCAGATCATTGACCGCGCCGGCGTCGATTACGCGTTGTTGGGAGGGGCCGAGTGGTGCTGCGGCTACCCGATGTTCATCAATGGCGAGCTCGAGAGTGCTCGCGACCTGATGGGACACAACGTCGAGGCCGTGCGCGCGCTGGGGGCTAGCAAGGTCGTCACTACCTGCCCGTCGTGCTTCTACTTCTGGAAGCAATCGTACCCCGCCGCCTTGGGAACAGGTGACCTTGGCATAGAAGTACAACATGCGACCGAGTTCCTGGCGGACCTGCTTGAGGCGGGGGCGGTGCCGCTGCGCGAGGTCCGGAAGGACGTGACCTACCATGACCCCTGCGATCTCGGGCGCAAGGGCGGGGTGACGGAGGCCCCGCGCCGAATCATTGCCCAGATCCCGGGCGTGCGGCTGCTGGAAATGGCAGAGAACCGCGAGAGCTCATACTGCTGCGGGGGCGGCGGAAACCTGGAGACCTACGCGCCGGAGTTGGTCAAGGCTGTATCGCGCAGCCGCATCCAGCAGGTCGTGGATACGGGGGCCGGGACAGTCGTCTCGGCGTGCCAGCAGTGTGAGCGTACCCTCGCGAGCGCCGCCCGGGCAGAGCGGGTCCGGGTCCGGGTCCAGGACATCACGGAGCTGGTCCTTGAGGCAATGGGGCGGCGCGGACGATGCCTGAGTCGCTGGCGACTGTCGTGATCGCGGAGCTGGAGGAGTTGCTCGGCAGCCAGAGCGTCTTGCACGCCCCGGTCGACCGGATCGCCTACTCCTACGACGGCACCTTCGCCCAGCATCTGCCGGACGTGGTGGTGCTGCCTCAGACGAACGAGGAGGTCGCGTCTGTGGTCCGCGTCGCAGCGCGACACGACGTGCCAATCCTGCCACGGGGCATGGGCAGCGGTCTTGCGGGAGGCACGCTCCCTATCCGAGGCGGCATCGTGCTTTCGCTGACGCGCATGAAGCGAATCCTGGAGATCGACGAGGAGAACATGACAGCCACGGCCGAGGCCGGCATCGTCACTGCGGACCTCCAGGCCGAGGTGGAGAAGCGCGGCTTGTTCTACCCACCGGACCCTTCGAGCATCAAGCAGTCGACGATCGGTGGCAACGTGGCGTGCAACGCCGGCGGCCCGCGCTGCCTCAAGTACGGGGTCACCGGTGACTACGTGATGGGGATGACGGTCATCCTGGCCGATGGGCGTCTATTGAAGACAGGTGGCAAGGCCATCAAGAACGTCACTGGGCTCAACATCAACCAGCTCTTCGTAGGCTCCGAAGGCACACTTGGTATCATCACTGAGGTAATCCTGCGCCTGATCAGCAAGCCACCTCACGTTCGAACGGCGCTGGTTCAGTTCCCTGCCCTGGAGACGGCGGGTGAGGCCGTGCACGCCGTGCTGAAACAAGGCTTGGTGCCCGCGACGATGGAACTCCTGGACGAGACTGCGATTGAGTGCATTGAGGAGGCAATGCACCTGGGTCTGCCCTTGGACGTGGAGGCCATCCTGCTGATCGAGACCGACGGACCACACGAGGACGTGGTGATTCGGGAGATTGACGCCATCGCCGCTATCTGCCTCGAAACCGGGGCCAGCCGCGTGGACGTAGCTCGGAGCGAGGAGGAGCGAGCCGACCTCTGGCGCGCACGCCGCAGCGTGAGTCCCGCACTGGCGCGTAGGGCGCCCAACAAACTGGGTGAGGATATCACGGTGCCCCGGAGCGCCATCCCGGAAGCCATACGCCGTATCAAAGCCATCAGCGCGCGTTACGGTTTGCCAGTTGTGGTGTTTGGTCATGCAGGCGACGGGAACCTGCACCCAAACGTGTTGTTCGACCGGCGCGACCCCGAGCAGTTGGCAAAGGTCGAGCCAATGGTGGGTGATATCTTTCAAATGGCATTGGACCTGGGGGGGACACTTAGCGGCGAACACGGCATTGGCACGTTCAAGCTGCCTTACGTGCACGCGGCGCTGGGGTCGGTGTCCGTTGACATCCAGCGGCGCATCAAGCAGGCTCTCGACCCGCAGAATATCCTGAACCCAGGCAAGGTGCTGCCGGAGGGCTAGGCAAGCGACGGAGCGCTCACTGCGCACGTCAAGCGCCTTTCGCCCGGACGGCCGGCGAGTGAGGGCCGGCCAACCAGCGAGATGGCAAGACTCGACAAACATCAAGGAGGATCACAGATGAGCAACGCACAACTCAGGAAAGCACTCGCCCAAGTACTCGACGGGCACGGTAATGTGCTGGACAACCCCAGCCGCGAGACGATGATCCAGGCGGCATTGGACAATCGAGAGGCGATCGCCTCGGCAAACGGCGCGCTGACGACGTGGACACCGATTGAGTCGGCGGGCCGCCAGCCCAAAGATACGTACATGGTGCGAGACAGTGAGACGGAGTCGACGGTGGACTGGACGTCATCGTACAACATCCCGATGGCTCCCGACACCTTCGATATGCTGTGGGCCGACGCCGTCGAGACCCTTGGAGCGAAGGACAAGGTATACGTTACAGACCGCGTCGTGGGCGCCGATTCAGCCTACGCGCTGCCCGTACGTATGGTCACCGACTGGGCACTGGCTGCCCTGTTCACGGACAACATGTTCCGTACCGTGCCAGAAGACATCAGCCGCAGCGCCTTCGCGCAGCGCCCCTTCATTCTGCTCTCGGTGCCGTACGACAAGCTGGAACCATCGAGGTACGAAGGCCGGCTGCGCAGGTTGCCCAATGGCGAGACATCCGGCATCGCCGTGGCGATGGACTTTCACCGCCGGCTGTGCGTCGTATACGGATCGGCCTACGGCGGCAGCGTCAAGAAGTCGATCTTCACCGTCATGAACTACCTGCTGCCCGCTGAGGGCGTCTTCCCGATCCACTGCTCGGCCAACGAAGGCCCCGATGGCGACTGCGCTCTGCTCCTGGGCCTCTCGGGCACGGGCACGACGACGCTCTCGGCGGATCCTCGGCGCGCGCTTCTCGGCGACGACGAGCACGGCTGGAGCGACAACGGCATCGCAAACTTCGAGAACGGCTGCTACGCCAAGCTGATTCACCTCCGCCAGGACAAGGAACCGGAGATCTGGAACGCCGTCTTCCACGAAGACGACTATCTGAACCACGGTGCCATCGTCGAGAACTGTATGATGTACCCCTGGGGCACGTTCGACGTGGACGACGACCGCTACACGCCCAATTCGCGGGCCTCATACCCGCTCAAGTTCTTGAGCAACGTGAAGCTAA
>JAUVSX010000364.1 GCA_030596915.1 Chloroflexota bacterium
AAAGGTCCCTTGTTCGTCCCAGTAGAGCGGGCAAGCGCCACAGCAGAGATCGACCAGCTCACACTCCTTGCAGCCTGGCGGCAGGAACTCCTTGTTGCGCCAATAGCGTGCCGTCCGCCGGTCCCAGATGGTCGCAAAGTCCTCCCGCAATAGATTGCCGATGCCCGTCTCGAAGCTCGAGCAGGGAAGCACCTGCCCGTCGGGCGCGATGGAGAGCAGCCCGTCGGCCGCCGCGCACGACTGGGAGCCCAGGCCTTGCGCAACCGGATTCAGCAGGCAGTAGGGCACGGGCGAGTACCACACGAATCTGATCCCCTGCCCCTCGGCGTGAGCTTTGAGAGCGAGCACGATTTCGCCAATCTCCGAATAACTGATGTCCGGTACCCCGACCGCCCCACCCGTGCGAATGACCATGTTCATTGAGAGGTACTCCTGCCCCGTCTCGGCCAACAGATCGATCAGCGACGGCAAGGCGTGGAGGTTCCGAGAATTGATAGTCGTGTTAGTATGCGTATGGATGCCGGCCACTTTCAGGTTCCGAAACCCCGCCATCGTCCGCTCGAAGGCGCCCGGATGGCCCACAACCGCATCGTGCGTGGCAGCTTCTCCCGCCTCAAGACTGACCTGGGCTGAGTTCAACCCCGCCTCCACGAGGCCCGCAACGTACCCCTCATCAGCGCAGACAATGCCATTCGTGATCAAGTTGGCCCGCATGTCGCGGCCGCGGGCGTAGGCGATCAAGTCGGGGAGATCGCGGCGCAGAGTTGGCTCGCCGCCTGTGAACGAGACCGTTGGGACGTGCGCCTGATCCACGATCCGATCGATGATCTCCTTCACCTGGACCGTTGACATCTCGGGCACGCTCCGTCCTCGGTCTGGTGAACTCGCGTAGCAGAAGAAGCACCGGTTCTGACAGCGGTAGGTCAGCGCGATTTCCGAAAGCACCGGGAATTTGCGCTTGTGCGTTCCGAACGGCGTGGTCCTGACCGCAGGCGCGCAGCCCGCTCTGTCCCGCAAGACCAGCGCCAGACTCTGGAGCAGTTTCTCAAGATCGTCAGCAACCTGTATGTCGGGCACGTTGTAGCGCGACGCAGTCTCGGCGACCACCGCAGCAACATCTACGGGATCTTGTCTGTAGAGGGACAGGAGCATCGCTGCCGCCGTGTCATTGACGTACTGGACACGGTTGGGTCGCAGGATCAACACGTTGTCCTCGGGACGCACAAATATGTAATCGCGCGTGCTCTCCACGAACGAACTCGCAAACTGCTGCAACCGGTTATCCATATGTCCTCTGTTCAGCTCCGCCGCCCGCTAGAAGCTGCTCACGCACGCGCTGTGGCACGCCGAGTGGCAAGCGCTATGGCAGTGGCACGCGCTGTGGCACGCGCTGTGGCACGCGCTGTGCACGCACGCACTATGGCAGGCGTCGTGCACGCAGGCGCTGTGGCAGGCCGAGTGGCACGCTGAATGGCAGGCGCTGAACCCAGCGTCCTCTCGGCCCACCAGCCGGTTAAGGACCGAGCTGGCCGATGTCGCCACGTTCTCAGCCCGAGCAGACATCGAACTCCCGACCCCCTTCATAACGTCTGACATCTGTGTGGCCGCGACCCCCAAAGCCGACCCGCGATAGGCGTCAACCAGCGACGGACCCCCAATGGAGGCCGGCGCTCCGCCGCCTCCAACTCCGACAGGCACTGGACGATAAACGGGGTAGTTTCGCGAGAGAAGCAGCCACATCAACATCGGGTTATTCCAACCCCAGTCGCGGGTCGACGAGGTACGACGGTACTCATCCCAGGCATCGTCCGCCTTGCGCTGGTACGTCTCGCGCGTCGCTTCAGGGTCTGCGTTCCACATCTTAGCCTTCAGGCGCGACGAGATCAGCTTGAGCGTCTGATCGATCGCCGTCGACGGGACCGTCCCGTCACCGGCAATACCATCCACGAGTGCCTTTTCGTAGTCAGCCATCTCCATCTGGGGATTAGTCACCTCCAGTTGCAGCGGATCGGTGTTGAGTACTGTGACCACCCCACGCTGCACCAGGCCCATCACGACCAAGGTGATCGCCTTGCCCGTATCCCCGATGTACATCGCGGCCTCGATGGCGTCGAGATCGGGCACGAGGCCTGGCTGCTCGAAAGTCTCCACCTCGATCTCCGGCGCCTCGTACTCCTCGGGAGCGGCCTTGGGGGCAGCCCTTCGCGCTACCAAGAAGACGATTAGCGCGGCCAGCCCGATGCCGCCGCCACCGAAGCAACAGCCTAACTGAATCAACGTGCTCGTGGATATGCCGGCCGGCTCAGGCTCCGTCGGGGCGACCAGCCCAGGCTCGCCCTCACTTGGCTCCGACACCGGACCGCTGAAGTACCGTTCTGGGATGTAGACAACCACCCGAAAATGGCCCTGCGGCGGTATGTTGCTCTTGGAGACGTAGATGGAGAGCCAGTTCTTTCCACTGGCCTCATCGGGCGTCGGGAAGTACACCCAACGGTCGAAGGACGAGACCACAGACTCGTCAACGCGGATGCCGGTCGCGTCGACGATGGCATCGGTCACCTGCTCAGGCTCGGTTATGTCTGCCGGAAGCTCAATCGGCAGGATGAGCGTCGCGATTTGCTCGCCGATCTCGAGATCCCACTCGATGGGCGACCAGTCTAGCACGCGGTACGGCTCGCCGCTGATAGCCGTCTCGTCGAGCGCATAGGGCACCTTGTACCGCACGTACACAGTATAATCGACCCCCGGTGTCGTGGTGAGCCCGAAATCCACGCTGTAGAAGCCGCTGCCCTTGCTGCTCATCCGCGCCGGTGCCTCCTGGCCCTCGTGCGCTATCGTGCTCTCCACGATCTGGTGTCCAGGATCGAAGGGGCCCATCGTCGTGATGCCGTCCCGGGCCTCCGTCTCTTTGAAGGTCAAGTAGTACTTTATGTCAAGCGTGCCATCCTCGAGCACGGACACCTGCGACCTGGCCTCTAGAATGACCGGAGGACCGGCCGCTCTCGCGCCAGACGTACCGACAAGGAAAAGCCCCAGAACCACAAACGCGAGGCATACGCGACATCGCAACCTTCTCATCTCAGCACCTGCTCTTCGCATTGTCTTACGCGAGACCGAACAATCACCATGTAGTTCGCGTTCGCGCCGCCCTTGTACCCAGGTCCGTGGTTGCCACCCAGCATCACCTTGCCCGGTGAAAAATCCCTTCCAAACACCTGGAAGTCAATCCGGACCTGCTCCTGGGCGACCCTGATGCGCATATCCTCCGGCTCGAATTCGAGGAGCCAGTCGGGAATCCGATTTGACCCCACCTCGTAAGCGACGTAGACACGCGCTGGCCGTCGGATGAAGAATCGCAAGAAGGTCCGCCAGGTCGCATCTCGATCGGCGGACGCGGTGTGGATTGCAGGCAGACCGGTCAGGGCTAGGGGCATCCTCGCGACAGAATAAGTGTGGTTGTCCGAGTAGCACCGGCTGCCTACCCGTAGCTCTCCCACCTCATAGCGCCGTTCGCTTCGGGAGAGCACCCGACTGATCACAGGGTTGTCGGACGTCGCATACCGGGCCGCACAGGCCGGCCGCCACCCGGCGCCTTCGTGCGCCGCCACCGCCAGTCCGCCAACGACGGAGGCGAGCGGATCCATCTCCCGTAGCTTCTCCTCCCCGAATACCTCGGACAAGAGACGGATGAAGGCGGGAACGAGTGATGTGCCGCCAGTCCTGAGCACTACGTCGACCTGGCCCGGCTGCAGACCGGCGTCCGCCAGCATCATCTGGACACCTTGCCCAACCTGCGAGATCTCCTCTTCAATCAGCTCCTCGAATCGAACTCGAGACAGCAACTCGCGGACGCCAATACCCTCAAAAGCGAAATCCAGCCGGGCGAGCCAGTCATCCGACAACTGCTTCTTGGTCCGCTCAATCTCCCGAAACAGAGCGAACCCCAGATTTCGAGAGACCAACGTCTGCAGAGCCCGAATCGCTCCTGGGTTCGTGCTGTTCTTCAGCAACTCCCGTATCATACCCTGATAGTGCGGGCGCGAGAGCTCTGGCATCGTCTGCCAATCCCTGAGCAGGTTCACGATTTCGTACGGGAAGGTCTGCCCTCCTCTCAGCAGTGCCTCCGTGCCGAAGTACCGCATCAGGTCGCGCATGATCCGCCGGTCGAGATCATCCCCTCCAACCAGGACACCTCGCGTAGCGA
>JAUVSX010000072.1 GCA_030596915.1 Chloroflexota bacterium
ACGCTCTTCGAGAACCCGCTCGTGCCATACCCTCAGGCGGTTCCAGAACTCCTCGGGCTGGGCCTTGAGCGAGCTGGGGTTGGGCAGGCTATCGGCAAACGCCCGGACTGTGTCGCTCGTGGAACGCTTGCGCACGCTACGGCTCCCGATTAAGACCGGTGTTGAGACCCTTCTTCGGCGCGTGTCCTACACGAAATCAGGCGCGCACGCTATTGTAGCACAAATGGCAATTGCGTGGTAGCGGTATTGGCGCCCGCGCGGTGCGCTTGATCGCCCAACCCCCCGTTCTATAATAGCCGCACCGACGCCGTGAACGACATCCCCGTGTCCAATTACGGTCTACGCGGGAGGTAAGCGAATGGCCTTCTTCACTGTTAGCGAGCTACCCGGTACCGAGATGCAGCCCGGCATCGTGCGCAGGTCTGTCTATCTGGACCACGCTATGGTCACATTCTTCGACCTCGCGCCTGGGAGCACGATACCGCAGCACGACCATCCTCACGAGCAGATCACCTACGTCGTGCGCGGGGCGATGGAGTTTCGGTTGGGAGACGAGGTCCGGGTACTGCGGGCGGGCGATGGCGTGTGCTCGCCACCTGGGGTGCGCCACGGCGCCGTGGTTCTTGACGAGCACACCTTCGCCCTCGATGCCTGGTACCCTCAGCGCGAGGAGTACCGCTAGCCGTACGTCCCTCGGCCCTTCCGTGTTCGTAGTAACCGCTTCAGCGGTCTCTTAGGCCAGACATCACAGCCGAAGCCGTTACTACGCACCTCTTCCGCGACGCCCCCGAGACGGGGGCTGCTCGCATTTGACAGAGGGGCGCCAGCGCCGTCTGTTTACGGCGGCGCTCGCGAACAGCGCACGCCGTGCGGCCCGACAGGCATGTTCTGGGGCATTGCGCTCCCCCTCCGCATTCGCTGTAGCCGCTTCAACGGTCAAAGACATCACGGCTCAAGCCGTTACTACGAACCTCCACCTGCGACGCCCCCGAGACGGGGGCTGCTCGCATTTGAGAGGGAGGCGCCGTCCGGTTGAGTGCGCCTACAGACAGGTCCAGCCGCCGTCGATCAGGATGCCAGCCCCCGTCACGAAGCTCGACGCGTCGCTCGCCAGGAACAGCGCGAGCCCCCCGATCTCCTCGGGCTCACCCCACCGCCCCAGCGGTATCTGGGCCACGAACGCCGCGTACCTCTCCGGGTCATCCAATAGGGACCGGTTCATCTCGGTGCCGAAAGGGCCTGGCAGGATGGCGTTCGCGGTGATCCCGTAGGGCGCCCATTCGAGCGCCAACGTCTTGGTGAGCTGCACGACGGCGCCTTTGCTGGACGCATAAGGCGTGCGGCCAGGCATCGAGACCACGGACAGTATGGAACCGAAGTTGATCACGCGCCCGTAGCGGCGCGACTTCATGTGGCTCGACACCTCTCGGCACATCAGCCAGACGCCGGTGAGGTTAGTATCCTGCACCTGGCGGAATTCCTCCAGCGACAACTCCTCGATCGGTTTGCGGATATTGATGCCTGCATTGTTAATCAGCACATCGATCTGGCCAAACTCAGCCAGCACGTCCGCGACGAGAGCGCTGACCTGATCGGGGTCGCGCACGTCGGAGCCGTAGCCCCGGCACGGACGCCCGTGCGCAGCCTGCAGCTCTTCCGCGACGGCCTCGGCGCGCCCCACATTACGGCTGGTCACGACGACGCGGGCGCCGGCGTCGGCCAGCGCTCCCGCCATCGCCCTGCCGAGTCCTCGGCTGCCGCCGGTGATGATCGCGACCCGGTCGTCCAAGCGAAAAAGATCGAGAATACTCATTCTGTAGCTCCACTCTAGCTGGTCAAGCGCAGGGGCCTGAACGGGCGTTGTCGAAACCGGACCAGGGTGCTGGGTCCACACTTAAGACAAGCATTCCTCAACACAGGCGTTGGTGAGCTGCCCCAGGCCGCCGACCTCTGCCGTCACCACGTCGCCATCCTGCAGGAAGACCTGAGGGGAGCGAGATACGCCTACGCCATGCGGGGTTCCGGTCATTATCACGTCGCCCGGCAGCAGTGTGAAGGCGCGGGTGATGAACTCGATCAACTCTGGCACCCCAAAGATCATCTCCGCCGTCGTTGAGTCCTGCAGAACTGTGCCGTTGACCTGGCAACGCAAAGCGAGATCGTGAGGGTCGGGTATCTCGTCTCGGGTGACGAGCCACGGGCCGAGCGGGCAGAAGGTGTCCAGGGACTTTCCGCGCACCCATTGCCCGTCGCCGAACTGCAGGTCCCGGGCGCTGATGTCGTTGCCCACCGTGTACCCGGCCACGTAGTCAAGCGCCTCAGCCGCGGGCACACGCCGCGCGACCCGGCCCATGATCACAGCCAGTTCGACCTCGTAGTCCACCTTCTGTGTGAGCTCTGGGTCCCACCGGACGGTCGCCCCAGGTCCGATCACGGACGTGGGGAACTTGGTGAAAATGACAGGTGTTTCCGGTGGCTCGTGGCCCCCCTCGCGGCAGTGGTCCATGTAGTTCAGGCCAATGGCGACGACCTTAGGCGGGGCGGGCACAGGCGCCAGCAGCGTGACCTCGGAAAGAGCCAGGGTACCAATATCCCCGGGGACAACCTCCCGGGCGATCTCCATAGCCTCCTCACCCTGCTGAAGAAAGGTCAGTATCTCAGCGGGCAGCCGCCCGCCGGTCACTTCAGCCAGATCAATGATCTGATCGCCCTGCACGCGGCCGAGACGCAAGCCGTTGGCGCCTGTGAACGTTGCGAGTTTCATCGAGTCTATGTCCTTTCGTCAGCGCACTTCTGTGTTGAGGGACCCCGCCAAAGCCCGGTTGGGCACGGCGGCCTGCCTACTCCGAGAGCGTCCTCACCGTGTTGACCAGCACACCGACATTCTCGATCTCGACGGCGACCCTGCCCCCGTCCTGCAAGGTGAAGTCGTCGCCCGGCACGATGCCAGTTCCGGTCAGCAGCACCGCCCCGTATGGGCAGGCGTTGTGGCGCCCCAGGTACCCGGCCAGCTCGTCGAGGCGGCGGTTCATATGGGCTGTGCTCGACTCGCCCTCAAAGGCGATCTCGCCGCCCCGCCGGATGGTCAGGTGAACCGCCAATGCACTCCCATCCACACCACCATCAGCCAGCGTGATCACCGGACCCAGGGCGCAGGAATGCCGGTATATCTTGGCCTGCGGGAGATAGAGCGGGTTCTCGCCCTCAATGCTGCGACTGCTCACGTCATTGCCTGCCGTGTAGCCCACAATTTGCATCTGAGGGTTCAGCAGAAGGGCGAGCTCAGGCTCGGGCACATCCCAGGTGCTATCGCCCCTGATGCCGATCCAGGTGTGGGGACCAACGACCTTCTCCGCGAGGGACTTGAAGAACAGCTCGGGCCGATCAGCTTCGTAGACCCGCACGTAGACCTCTTTGGACTGGGCCTCCCGCACCCGCGCCTCTCGGCTCCAGGCGTACGTCACGCCCGCCGCCCACACCTCCTGCCGGTCCACAGGCGGCAGCAGATGTGGCGTGCCGGGGGTAGGTGCGGAGTCGAGCTCCGTGTAAGCGATGGCCGGCAGGTCGGGCAGGCCAATGTCTTCCACCATCGCCGCGGCCGGCGTATCGATCGAAGCCTGAAGGAACGCGGTCAGTGTGGAAAAGCGTGGGTTCTGGCTGGCTGTCAAATCGACAACGCGGTCCGCGACTATGCGACCAATGCGCGGGCCAAGGCCAGGGAGATAATAGTGGCAGAGCTGCATGGGCGTGCTCCTTACTTTACGGGGTGGCAACTCTCGCTATAATACCGTGTTACAGCATCTAGTGCAACCGACCCGCGCCGCAAGCCAGGAGGACACCTTGAGCGACATATTCCACAAGTGCCGGGCCTATTCGTATGCCAGGGAAGTTAGGGCCGCTGGTCTCTATCCGTACTTCATTCCACTGACGAACAGCGAGGGCACCGAGGTTACGGTCGGTGACCACCGCCTGATTATGATCGGTTCCAACAACTACCTGGGCCTCACAATGCACCCCAAGGTGCGAGAGGCAGCGCTAGAGGCGACGCGGCGCTACGGTACTAGCTGCACCGGCTCTCGGTTCCTCAACGGCACGCTCGAACTGCACCTGGAGCTAGAGCGGCGACTGGCCGATTTCATCGGCACGGAGGCAGCACTCGTATTCTCCACTGGCTACCAGACAAACGTGGGCACCATCACGGCGATCGTGGGGCGGGGGGACTTCGTCATCACCGATAAGGACGACCACGCCAGCATCGTGGATGGCTGTCGCATGTCATTCGGCACGATGCGCCGCTTCAACCACAACGATATGGACCACCTCGATCGCGTCCTGGCGGGGCTGCCGGAGGACGCGGGCGCATTGGTCGTCGTAGATGGCATCTTCAGTATGGGGGGGGACATCGCCCCGCTGCCAGCGATTGTGCCGCTGTGCAAGAAGCACGGCGTAAGGCTGATGGTGGACGATGCTCACTCAATCGGCGTGCTGGGCGGAGGCCGCGGCACCGCCGTTCACTTTGGCGTGCTGGACGACGTGGACCTGATCATGGGCACGTTCAGCAAGTCATTCGCCAGCCTGGGCGGCTTCATCACCGGAGCGGACGAGATCATCGACTACATCCAGCACCATGCGCGCTCGCTGATCTTCAGCGCTAGCATACCCCCAACGAACGCGGCGGCAGCGCTTGCCGCGCTCGAGGTAATGATAGATGAGCCGGAGAGGATCGCCCGGGTCAATCAGATCGGCGAGTATATGAGGGGGGAGTTCCGGCGCCTGGGCTTCAACGTCGGCCACAGCGAGACCCCCGTGATCCCTGTCATTATCGGCGACAACACTGCCACGTTCACCGCGTGGAAGACGTTGTACGAGGCGGGCGTGTACACCAACCCAGTCGTGTCGCCAGCCGTGCCGCCCGAGCTATCGTTGCTGCGCACCAGCTACATGGCGACCCACACCGATGAGCAGCTCAGCCGTGTGTTGGAGGCCTTCGAAAGCGTGGGCCGCTCGCTTGGCCTGATCCAGTAGAGGGCAGTCGCCCAGAAATGTGTTCCGGTTTGGGGACAGCCTTTCGCCGCCCCACACGCACGACTGTCGAACCGGCGGCATTCTCACCGACGGGGCGACGTAGGTCACTACGTGGCAGAGAATCACCGGGTCGGCCTGGGCGCCGGTGCCAACGCTAAAATGCCCCCGTGGTGCAGATGAAGTTGCCGCTCGAGCCCAACGGCGCTAGAATCAGGTTATCGCAACGAGCAAACTGAGGTCGAGACTGATGCCGCTGTATGAGTACGTATGTGTGGACTGCGAGGCGCACTTCGACGCCCTGCGCGCGATGTCCGCTGCTGACAAGCCGATTGCGTGCCCCAAGTGTGGAGTGGAGAACGCGCGGCGGGCGATTTCCCTATTCTCGGCGATCGGCAGCAACGGGGTGATCGCGGGAAACGGTGGCTCGTGTGGCTCCTGCACTCCTTCAGGATCGTGCGCCACCTGCGCGTCCCGGTCCTCGCGCTAGCCGGGGACGCGTCGTCTCCGTGGATGCGTCGTCTCCGTGGATGCGTCGTCTCGTGAGCCGTCGCCTCGCCTGGCGGCGGTTTCTTGGTCAGGGGCGAGAAACTGGTACGACGCAAGGATAGACCACCGCTAGCCTTCGCTTTTTCCGGGGATGAGAGATGACCAAGAGACAGGGCAGCATCACGGATGTGGCCGGTATTCGGGTCGGTCACGCCACCGATCTGGTAGGACTGACCGGTTGTACGGTCGTCTTGTGCGAGGGAGGAGCCGTAGGAGGTGTGGACCAGCGGGGTGGCGCCCCTGGCACCCGCGAGACCGATCTGCTGCGCCCGCTGCACCTGGTGCAAGAGGTCCACGCCGTGCTCCTGGCCGGAGGCTCGGCCTTTGGCCTATCCGCGGCCGACGGTGTAATGCGCTACCTGGAGGACAAGGGCGTAGGATTCAACGCCCGCGTGGCCAAGGTGCCTATCGTGCCGGCGGCGATTCTCTTCGATCTGGATCTCGGCGACCCACAGGCCCGGCCGACCGCGGAAATGGGGTACGCCGCCTGTCGCGATGCCACCGATGGTCCTGTGGCGGAGGGCAACGTGGGCGCCGGCACAGGCGCCCGAGTTGGCACAATCCTCGGCACAGCCCGGGCGATGAAGTCGGGCATTGGCACGGCTAGTGCGTCCCCCTGCGCGGGTCTGGTGGTGGCTGCCCTAACCGCCGTGAATGTGTTTGGCGACGTCGTCGACCCGAGCACGCGCCATATCCTCGCCGGCGTGCGCAAATCGCGCTCGGATGAGCCCGCCGGCACGCTAGACACGATGCGAGGCCTTATTGGCAGGTCGGTGCTGCGCTTCGCATCCAGCACACTGATCGGCGTGGTGGCGACGAACGCTCGACTCACCAAGGACCAGGCCAACAAGGTGGCCCAGATGGCCCAGGACGGCGTGGCAAGAGCTGTGAGCCCAGCGCACACCATGTTCGACGGCGACACGATCTTCGCCCTCGCGACGGGCGGCAAACGCGCTGATGTCAACCTCGTGGGCGCCTACGCGGCCGAGGTCGTCGCCGAGGCCATCGTGCGGGCGGTGCGCGCTGCCGAGGGCGCCGGCGGCCTGCCATCCCATCGGGACCTGGTGGGGAGTGGACACGCCTGAGTTCCCGCGGCTGTCCAGACCTATCTTGCCGCAGTCTGCGCGTGTGGTATACTGGCTCGCGCGAGTCTCGGGCGTGATGAGGCGCCTGCTGCACCAGCCTACAGAGAGGACACGGGATAATGGTTAGCGATGATCTGCTCGAGATCCTGCGTTGCCCCTACTGCGTCAGCGGGGATACACGGAAACCCGGTCCCGATCCGGGACGCCTGGAGCTAATCAAGGACACGTGGCTCGTCTGCCTTGAGTCGGACTGCGGTCGCAAGTACCCCATCCGCGATGACATTCCAGTGATGCTCATTGAGGAGGGGGACAAGTGGATTGCGGTCGCAGTCGACGATCTCCCGGTACCGCCGCCGAGCGAGTAGCCCGTTGCTACACTGGAGCGTGATAGCGCTGGCGTCATGGGCCGTCGTGCTGCTTCTGGGGGGCCTGCTGGCTCTGATCCTGCCCGCTCCCTACGAGGGCGCTGTACTCTACACCTTCAATGATCAGCACGCCATACGGGCTCTCGATGGACTAGGGCTGCTGCTGGTACTCGTTGGCTGCCTGGCTGCCTGGGGCGCTGGGGCCGCCTGGCAGCGGCGCATGTATGTTTCCTGACCGTCCCGGGACGTACGTACTTGTCCTGCGGCTATCGAGTCCCGTGGCCATCACCGTGGGACAGCTAGGCTGCTTCGAGTTCCCCGCCGGCTGGTACGCGTATGCGGGCAGCGCTCAAGGTCCAGGTGGGCTCGGCGCGCGCCTCTCACGGCACGTACGCTCGCCCAAGACCCTGCACTGGCATATCGACTATCTACGCGCGCACGCCGCGCCCGTGGAGATATGGCACGGTGGGGGGGGCGAGAAGCGCGAATGCGCTTGGGCGGACTCCCTCTCCCGGCTTCCCGCTGCATCCCTCCCCGTGCCCTGCTTCGGCAGTTCCGACTGCCGGTGTCCCACACACCTGGTCCACTTCGCGGCGCCGCCCGACGCGGCGGTCTTTTCAGACCTGGTGGGAGAGCGGGCGTCTGCGGTGACCCTGCCCTGCGGGTCGATCGCTGGCTCCGGCTAGGCCAGTCCGCCGCGGGCACGACGGTCGATGCAACAACGTGCCGCTTGTCGTCATCCCCCATAATAGAAACCGGGCGCCCCAAGGGGCGCCCGGCCTGTGTTACAGCTCAACGTGCCTATTACCAGGACTAGTACCCCATTCCTCCGCCTGGTGGACCAGCAGGCATCGGCGGCTCAGGCTCCGGGATCTCGGTGACCAAAGCCTCGGTTGAGAGAACCATCGCGGCGATGGAGGCGGCGTTGGAGAGCGCACCCTTCGTCACCTTGGCTGGGTCGATGATACCGGACTCGATCATGTCGATGAACTCGTTCTTCAGCACATCGTAGCCGATGTTGACGTTTTCCTTCTCACTCTGGAGCCGCCGCACTGCGTCGAGGATCACAGCACCATCCTCGCCCGCGTTCTCGGCGATCTTGCGCATCGGCATCTCCAGCGCGGTGCGCAGGATCTTGACGCCGGTCTGCTCGTCGGGATAGGCCATTTCGACGTTGTCAAGCGCGGAGATCGCGTTGATCAGCGCAACCCCACCGCCCGGCACGATGCCCTCCTCGACTGCCGCACGCGTCGCTGAGAGTGCATCCTCAACGCGGTGCTTCTTTTCCTTCAGCTCGGTCTCGGTGGCAGCGCCGACGCGGATGATCGCCACGCCGCCGGCCAGCTTGGCCAGTCGCTCCTGCAGCTTCTCGCTGTCGTAGTCCGAGGTGGACTTGTCGATCTCGACCTTGATCTGCTCCATGCGGCCCATAATCTCATCCTCTTCGCCGCGCCCACCGACGATGGTTGTGTCGTCCTTGTTGGAGATGATCCTGTCCGCGCGCCCCAGGTCCTCAATGGTGACGCCGTCCAGCTTACGGCCTTCCTCCTCGGTGATCACATGACCGCCGGTCACGGCGGCGATGTCGCGGAGCGTTGCCTTGCGGCGGTCGCCGAACCCGGGAGCCTTCACTGCCAGGCAGTTGAGCATCCCACGCAGCTTGTTCAGCACCAGCGTCGCCAGGGCCTCACCGTCGATGTCCTCAGCGATGACGACCAAGTTGCGATCGCCCCTCTGCACGACCTTCTCCAGGATGGGCACCAGGTCCTGTGCCGAGGAGATCTTCTTGTCGTGGATCAGAACGTAGGGCTCCTCAATGATCGCTTCCATCGCCTCAGGGCTGGTGATGAAGTAGGGCGAGATGTAGCCACGGTCAAACTGCATACCCTCGACGTACTCGGTCTCGAACTCCAGACCCTTGCTTTCTTCGACGGTGATGACGCCGTCCTTGCCAACCTTGTCCATCACCTCGGCGATCAGCTCGCCAATCTCCCGGTCCTGCGCGGAGATTGCGGCCACGTTGGCGATCTCTTCCTGGGTCGTCAGCTCGATGGCCTGCTCCGTGATCGCCTCGACCACGGCCTCAGCACCGGCGAGAATGCCGCGCTTCAGCAACATGGAGTTAGCGCCAGCGGCCACGTTCTTCATGCCCTCGGTGATGATCGTGTGCGCCAGCAGGGTGGCGGTGGTCGTACCATCACCAGCGATGTCGTTGGTCTTGGTTGCGGCCTCCTTGAGCAGTTGAGCCCCCATGTTCTCGAAGGGGTCCTCCAACTCGACTTCCTTGGCCACTGTCACACCATCGTGGGTGATGGTCGGCGCGCCCCACTTCTTATCGAGCGCGACGTTGCGCCCCTTGGGGCCAAGCGTCGTGACAACGGCTGTCGACAGAACGTCGATCCCGCGCTTGAGCGAGCGACGTGCTTCCTCACTGAATACCAATTGCTTTGCTGCCATTTCGTGCGTCTCCTTATCGCGAATCTAGATCAGTCTCTGGGCTCGGCCAGAATAGCGAGGATATCGCTCTCTCTGACGAACAGGATCTCGTCGCCATCCTCGGTCTTGAACGTGGTGCCGCTGTACTTCGCGTACACGACTATGTCGCCGACCTTCACGTCCATCGGAATACGCTTGCCGTCCTCGTCTAGACGGCCGGGCCCCACCGCCATGACGGTGCCCTGCTGGGGCTTTTCCTTGGCGGTGTCGGGCAGGACCAACTGACCACCGGCGAAGGTCTCGACGTCCTTCTCCTGTGGTTCGACGACCACCCGATCGCCCAACGGCTTGATACTATGTGCCATTTCATACCCTCCTGTGAGTTTTGTGCTTTGGATTTCTAATCCATCGCTTTAGCACTCAAGCGATGAGAGTGCTAATTCCGACGCAATAATACCATACAAGTTGGCGGATGTCAAGGGTAGGTTGGAGGGTGTGGAAAAAGGGCATGGTTTGGGCATGGGTTGGTGGTAGAATAGGGCATCCGGCGGGGAGGTAAGTGGGATGTCGAGAACGCGCTACAAGGAACTGGGGATTG
>JAUVSX010000002.1 GCA_030596915.1 Chloroflexota bacterium
ATATCGTCCGGTCCCGTGGTGGTCATGGTGCTGGAAGGCGAGGATGCGATTGAGGTCGCGCGCCGCACCATGGGAGCGACCAACCCTGCCGATGCGGCCCCCGGCACAATCCGTGCTGACTTCGGGGTGATGATCGGGCGCAATCTGGTTCACGGATCGGATGGCCCCGAGACGGCGAATTTCGAGGTGGACCTGTTCTTCGACGAGGGGGAGCTTCTGAGCTACTCGCGCGGAGTAGACCGCTGGATCTTCGAGTAGCCGGTCCGCCCGTTTGACACGGCGCCACCGGGCCCTACTGCATGCGCACGACGACCCGCCCGCCTCGCCACAGTTCCTCTAGCCTATAGTACCGTCGTGCCTCCGGTGCGAACAGGTGGACGA
Organism: Chloroflexota bacterium; assembly: GCA_030596915.1. Classification (GTDB taxonomy): domain Bacteria; phylum Chloroflexota; class Anaerolineae; order B4-G1; family B4-G1; genus JAUVSX01. Next base: position 382 of record JAUVSX010000002.1, read on the forward strand.
CTACGCTGCCGTAGTCGATCAGGACCCATCCGTCGCTGGGTTCTCCTTCGATGCGGGGTGGCCGCGCTCCTAGCAACTTCTTGGTGTCGGCCGTGATCCCCTCGACAATTGCTTTGGCTTGGCGCTCGCTAGACGCACTGCCTATGACGAAGTAGTCGGCAAGGATGGAAACGTCCTTGATGTCCAGGAGTACCACGTCTTCTCCCTGTCGTTCAGCAAATGCATCAACGACACATCGCGCTAGATCAAGTGGCTCCAGAATTGCACCTCCGGATGGCAAGGCTCCACTGGTCGGTATCGCCGTCGTAGACAGCGGTCCTAGGTCGCCCACAGGTTCGCGACCTCATCGGTGGTCGCGGCAGCCGCAAGCACTACCATCAGCTTCACGCGAGCCTTGGGCCCGTTCAGATAATCGGCGAAGAGGCAGCCCATGTCAGCGAGAGTCCTGTAGGCGCCCCTGTATCCATAGTCGGCGCCAATCGGACCCGACGGACACCGGCTTGCGATAACGACCGGCAGCCCACGTGCACGCGCTTGCTCAATTGTGTCCAGCCACCAAGGCGGCACCCGCCCGCCGCCAAGTGCCTCGATCACGATGCCGCGCGCGCCGTGGGATAGTGCCATCGCCAATGGCGCAGCATACATTGCCACACCAAGTTTGAGCAATGGCACGTTGGGCTCCAGTCCGCACCACGGCAGACTGTGGGGTTCCAGTCCGCACTGAATCGCAACTACACCCCTCTCGACCCGGCCAACCGGACCCCAGCCCGGCGACTGGAAGGCATCTGTGTTGACTGTGTGCATCTTCGTGACGTAGCGCGCGGCGTGGATCTCATCGTTGAAGACGACGACAACGCCCAACGTGCCTGCTTGGGCCGTTCCCGCCACTTGAACGGCGGCGACGAGATTCACGCGGCCGTCGTACCCGAGCGCGGACGTCGTTCGCATCGCGCCAGTAAGCACGATCGGCTTCCCCCGCGGCACCGCTATGTCCAGGAGGAAGGCGGTTTCCTCTAGCGTGTCTGTTCCGTGGGTCACCACGACTCCGCCCACGAGGGGATCGTCTACTAGCTCCCCCACCCTATCCCGGATGGCCCAGAGCGTGTCGATGTGAAAATGGGAACTCGGCAGCCGAACGATTTCCTCGGGCCGCACAGCGGGCAGGCCAGGGGGCAACGCATCGACGAGTCCGCGTGCCCCAATGGTCGGCACCGCGCCTCCCGCTGCGGCATCGTTGCGCATCGCGATGGTGCCCCCTGTGCCCAAGATCACCACACGCTGCTCCGTGGAACGAGAGAGCCCCCTGGCTGCCACTTCGTAACCTCCCCGACGCCTCAATCTAGCTGCATGGAGACGACCTGGGATACGCCACCCGTTCCCATCGACACGCCGTAGATGGTGTCCGCCGCCTCGACCGTCACCCGATTGTGCGTGATGACGATGAACTGGGTCTGTTTCGCGAGTGCGTCCAGTAGCAGACGAAAACGCGCCGCATTGGCCTCATCGAGGGTTGCATCGACCTCATCCAAGACACAAAAAGGCGTCGGGCTGACCTTGAGGAGCGCGAACAGAAGAGACGTCGCTGTCAGAGCCCGCTCGCCGCCAGACAGCATAGCGAGCCTCTGGCCGCGCTTGCCGGGAGGATGCGCGACGACATCTACTCCGGTGTTGAGCAGGTCCTCCGGCTCGGTGAGCACAAGATGGGCCGCGCCGCCACCAAACAGGATCGGGAACAGCCGAGAGAATTCGGCGCCAACCGCCTCGAAAGTACGGCCAAAGGCTTCCTCCATAACCTGGTCGAGTTCGACTACTGCCCGGCGCAGTTGGGCTGCTGCCTCCCTCAAATCATCGGACTGCTCGGACAGGAACTTGTGGCGCTTCCTGACGTCCTCATACTCACCAAGGGCGTTGGGGTTGATTCGTCGGTACCTGCGCTCTCGCGCCTTCAGTCGCTGCATTTCCTCTTCCAGGCCGGCCGGTAGTTGCTCGACCCTGGGAAGGTTCGACACGAGCGGCCGCAGCGGCAATGGAGTCTGCGCTGCGACCGTATCTGCAAGCTCGATTTCGACTAGGCCGAGGTCCTGCTCGATGCGTTGGGCGAGCAGTCGCAGTCTGTCCTCGACGCGCTCGGCATCAAGCTCGGCTTGGCGGCAGCGCGCCTCAGCATCGCGTGCCTCCGCCTCGGCAAGGCGCTCCTCTGCCTCGAGCCTGCGGAGCTCCTTGTCCAGCAGGGTCATCTCGGCCTCAGCGGGCTCGATGTACCCGCGCAGTTCCTCCACCTGCCTGTCCTGCTTGCGCTTGTCGGCCTCAAGCGCAGCGATGCGGGTCTTCAGACGATCACGCTCGCCTTCGAGATGCGCGATGCGTGCACGACGCTCCGACTCTCGCGCCGACAACCGATCAACGATGGCCTTCTCTCGGTTCAGTGCGGCGCGAGCGCTTCGCAGCGTCTCGTCGGCCACTGCGGCCCGGGTCCGAGCCCGAGACAGTTGCTCGCGCTCGAATCGGCCGGCCTCCTCCCTCGCGGCAGCAGTCTTGGCCACCAGGCCCGCCACCGAACCCTCGAGCGCCGCAACCTTCTTTGATTGCGTATCGCGAGCACGCGCCAGCGACCAAGAACGGCCATCTACCGGAGCTCTATCGCCAGCCTCCCGGGTCTCTGCCGGCTTGTTCACCACGGCCTCAGCCGCCACGAGCGCCGTTCGTGAAGACTCCAGGCGCCTCTCGTCCGGACGTGCCAGAAGATCGCTGCTCTGGGCATCCAAGTCGAGCATCTGCGCTTCCATCGCTTCCTTCTGCAGCCGATACTGCTTGGCGAGTTCAACTTCGCGATCAAGAGCCTCTCGATGGCCGCGCAGTGCCTCGTCGGCCACTGCCGCTGCGGACTGGGCCCGTGCCAGCCTGTCCGCCTCCTCCCGCCCAGCCGCCGCCCTGGCTAGCGCGGCTTGCCGGAGATGCTCTTCAGCCGTAGTCTGGGCCTCTGCAGCGCCCAGTCGCAGGAGTGCCCGGCGTTGGCGAAGTGTCGCTCCCCTGTCGGCGGCGGCGGCGATGCGCCGAACCAAGTCCGCCCGCGCCTTCTCTACGGAAAGGGATCCGTCCACCACGATCTGTCCCACGGAGAGCGCCCCCTCCGCTGTGAATACGGCTCCTGCGCGCGTCACGCAGCAACTTCCCGCAGGCATCTCGGCCAGCAGAGATCGGGCTGCATCGGCGCTATCGCACAGGGCCAGCGGTCCCATCAGCGCATCCACTGCTGGCCGAACGACATCCTTGCATTCGGCGACAGTTGCCGCGGATAAGGCGCGCGTGGGCAACGGTGGGGGCCGTCGGAGAGCGTCGAGGGGCAATAGGGTGACGCGAGCTTGCGCCTCCTCGGCCACACGAGCGATCTCTTCTACGCTAGCCGACCTCTCGACCACGAGAGCGTCCAGGTCATCTCCCAGAGCCGTCTCGATTGCGCGCTCCCATTCGACGGGCACCCTGATGAGCGCCGACATCGGACCATGAATCCCGCTCACTCCAGCTGCCTCAATTGCGCTGATCGCTAGTCCGTGCGCCGCTCGTCCCAAGAGCATGCGGGCAAGGGCCTGCTCCTCACCAGCCAGCCTGGCGGCCTCTTCTTCGGCGCCGGTCAGCTCTTGTTCGATCTGCGCCAGCTCCTCCCGCTGCCGCCGGAGCGAGTCTTCCAGCCGAACCACTTCGGGTGGGGGCAACTCCACTTGTGCCAGAGTCGCCTCCACCTGCCGCTCGCAATCCATCTGCTGCGCAGTGAGTCTGTGGGTCTCTTGTTCCTGCCCATCCACCCGGAGCCGAGCGACGGCTACCTTCTCCGTCTGCAAGCTGATCGCGCGTACAAGGCGGTCCATCTCCTCTGCGATGGACCCTCGTCGGGCCACAAGACGCTGCGCCGTCTCCGCGGATGCAGCACGTTCCTCTGCAAGGCGGGCCGCCTCCGCAAGCGAGTCGTGCATAGCACCGTCAAGTTCGGCCAGCCGCACGCGCTGACGGCGCAAGTCTCGTTCAGCATCGGAGTTTCGCTCAACGGCGCGATCGGCGATCGCCCTGATCGCCAGCCACTGCTGATCCAGCTCAGTGACCACTCTCGTGCAATTCGAGAAATCGCGCTCCAATGCCTCGATATCATCACTGATCCGAGAAACCTGGGCTCTTTGTGCCTCTCCTTGCGCAACCAACTGGTTCCGCTCGTCAAGCAGATCCTCTTGTTGAGCGTTGGTTGATCTCGCCCGTTCTTGCGCGACCGCAAGCTCGCGGCCAAGTGCGGCAGCCCGCTCTCGCAGCCCAGCGTTGAGCCGGCGCCAGTCACGCAGCCTTGCGCGCAGCTCCCCGTCCCTTGTGCGTGCCCCCGCCAGTTGCTCGATGACCGAAGACAAGCGTTCCTGCTTCGCAGGCATGTCCGCTGCCATCGCTGACGCCCTCTGCTTCGCCGGGTCGAGCGCTGCCTGTCTTCGTCCCCACTGGTACCCATACCACGTGCGCTGCAGTCGGGTGAGGTGAGCGGTCACACGCTGCCGCTCCTCCTCACGTCGGGCCTCCGCCGCGAGACGGTGCAGCCGAGGCGCGATCTCCCCGACGATGTCCCCAACCCGCTCCAGGTTGCGCTCCGTCTCTGAGAGGCGTTGCAGGGCAAGCTCCCTGCGCGAACGATAGAGGCCGATACCCGCAGCGTCCTCGAAGAGAGCTCGGCGCTCTGCCGGTCGGAGCGAGAGGGCGGCGTCCACGAGGCCTTGCCCCACCACCACATAGTGCCGCTGGCCGAGCCCGCTCTCCGCCAACAGCTCGGCCAAGTCGCGTCGTCGCACCCGCGACCCATTGACAAAGTATTCGTTCTCGCCGGAACGGTATGCCCTGCGGGAAAGCACGACTTCAGAGAATGCTACGGGAAGCCACCCATCTGCATTGTCGAGTGTAAGAGAAACCTCGGCCATCCCCGCACGCGCCCGCACTCTTCCGCCGGCGAAGATCATGTCGGCAGTCGACTTGCCCCGCAGGGTCAGCAGACTCTGCTCCCCCAGCGCCCAGCGGATAGCATCGGCGACGTTGCTCTTGCCTGAGCCATTTGGACCAACGATCGCCGTGATCGCTTCGGAGAACTCAAACTCAGTTCTCGCTCCAAACGACTTGTAGCCTTGGAGTGTGAGGTGCTTCAATCGCATAGGTCTACTGCCGCGGCACGGAGGCCCGACTCCGACGCACACGTGGGATCGCGTTCACGATGCCGGAGCCTCGTTGGCCAGAGAATGAGAAGCGGCGCGCGCCGCCGCCTGTTCAGCCGCCTGCTTGCTGTGCCCAACGCCCCGCCCCAGCACTGCGCTGTTGAGGAGTGCCTCGGCCACGAAGCTTTTCTGATGGTCAGGGCCGTGCTCCGCAACGATTCGGTAGCGAGGCGTGACTCCCATCTCAGCCTGGCATCGTTCCTGCAGTCGGCTCTTGCAGTCCACATCGCTCTCCGCAGATAGAGTAGCCTGAGCTACTGGCGCGATCAGCGGTCCCACGAAACGCCGCACAGCCGGCAGGCCACCGTCAAGGTACAGCGCCCCAACAAGTGCCTCGAAGGCGTCGCAGAGGTTCGCGGCTCGAGTCCGCCCTCCTGACGCCTCCTCACCACGGCCCAGCCGCAGCGCCGGACCTATTCCCACGACCTGAGCAATCTGAGCCAGCGCCTCAGTCCGAACCAGGGCTGCCCGAAGCCTTGTCATGGGGCCCTCGTCGAAGCGAGGGAAGCGACGGAAGACCCACTCACCAGCAACGAAGTCAAGCACCGCGTCGCCCAAGAACTCGAGGCGCTGATTATGACGCACCCTGTCCTGAGGATGCTCGTTAACGAACGACGGGTGAGTCACGGCACGGCGTAATAGGTCGAAGTCGCAGAACTGGTGCCCAAGCGCGTCCTGGAGCAGAGCTAGATTGGGATCAGCCGTCCCCTCGGCCCGTGTTGTGACGACCAGAAGCTCAGATCCAGCGCCTTCAGGCGAATCTTTGTCTAACACACGCCCACGCTTCGGCATCAAGCCGCCCGCCTCTCATCGCGGAGTTCCTCGGTCAGCCTCAGGCGGAAGCGGAGCAGATCGCGGAAGGCTCTCAAGATGACTCGCGGGTCGGCGCCCGTGGCTCTCCCCCCGATCCTTGGGAGGTGGGTCACCGGAACCTCGACGATCTTGAATCCTCTTGCTCGCGCACCGGCGAGCAACTCGGTGTCAATCATCGCCCCCATGGATCGGAGCGGCACGGACTCAATGACCTCGCGGCGCAACAGCTTGAAGCCGCAGTCGATATCTCGGCACAAGCGGCCGAACAGTATCCGCACAACCGTGTTCCATCCAGACGCGAACAGCTTGCGAATAGCGCTGTCCTGGCGGTCGGCACGCCAGCCGCACACAATGTCAGCCTCATCAACTCGATCAAGAAGAGACTGAACTTCGTTGAAGTCGAATTGGTTGTCGGCAGGGATGAAGGCGATCAGCTCGCCATTCGATGTCGCGAACCCGGCTTGGAGTGCCCCGCCGTACCCTCGGTTCGGATGGTGTTCTTCCAGGCGGAGGTTGGCGATACCTAGCATCAGATCGCGCACGACGTCGCCTGTCCCGTCAGTGCTGCCGTCGTTAACTACAATGATCTCGTACGTGAACCCAAGCCCGTGGCACACAGCGGAAACGTGTTCCACGGCTCTCTGAACATTCTCTTCCTCGTTGTAGGCGGGAAGAAAGACGGACAAGTGTGCGACGGGCATAACCAATCTTCTGGGGAGTGTGAAGACTTTCCCCCCTCCAGGCCAGACTCCGGTGCGGCGCCCGGTCCGAACCCCGGCACAGCAAGCGGGATTATAGCACAGTCGAAGTCATTGCTCAACCGACACCTGTGGGGTATAATCGACGCTGAAATGGCTCGAATGATTGCGTTTCGCGCTTTGCGCACGAGTTCTGGCATCAGGGCGGTCCCTTGACGCTCAAGCTGGCCCGCTCGATTGGGGAGAGCCTCGCCCGCACGCGCAACGCCGTGTTCAGCCGAGTTGCGGCCCTAGTTGGCGCGAGCGAGGTGACGGAAGCGACGTGGGGCGAGATCGAAGATTTGCTGATCCAGGCGGATGTGGGGGTCGATACGACCTTGTATCTGGTCGACCGGCTTCGCCGACGGGCGCGCGACGAGGCGATGCTTCAGGAGGGGAAGCTGCGCCAGGCATTGCGAGAGGAGCTGCGGGCGCTGTTGCCGGATCCCAGACCGCTTCACCTGGACGATGCCGCAATGAGCGTTCTGCTGATGATCGGGGTCAACGGGTCCGGCAAGACCACGAGTATCGCCAAGCTCGCCCATCACCTACGTCTGGAGGGCCGGACAGTCCTGCTTGCGGCGGGTGACACTTTCCGGGCGGCTGCGTCCGATCAGCTCGACGTGTGGGCGCAGCGAGCCGGCGTGGACATCGTCAGGGGACCAGACGGCGGAGACCCGGGAGCGGTGGCCTTCGACGCCATCCACTCAGGGCTGGCTCACCACACCGACGTAGTCATTGTTGACACAGCCGGTCGGTTGCACACGCAGTTCAACCTGATGGCGGAGTTGCAGAAGATCCATCGAGTCATCTCGAAGGCGGTTGATGGCGCGCCGCACGAGACGATCCTCGTGCTGGATGCTACGACCGGCCAGAATGCCCTGTCGCAGGCGCGTCACTTCCAGGAAGCGGTTGAGGTGACAGGGGCCCTGATGGCGAAGCTAGACAGCACCGCCAAGGGAGGTATCGTGTTCAGCGTTGCCCGCGAACTCGGTCTCCCAGTACTGTTCTTGGGAACGGGTGAGCGCATTGGGGATTTGGTACCGTTCGACGCTGACGCCTTCGTCGACGGTTTGATGAAGCAGGACATCCAGGGAGATTGATGTGGAGCAACTCTGTAGTCGGTTAGATGCCGCAGTAGCCAATCTCGACTTCATACGGGGGCGCCTTTGACCTAGCGACCAAAGAAGAGGATCTGGCGCAGCTCGAGAAGCAAGCCAGTGCCCCCGACTTCTGGGGCGACCCCGAATACGCGCAACAGGCGATGCGTCGGTTAGCTTCCTTGCGCGAGGAACTTGACCAGTGGCAGACCTTGGAGAAGCGTGTCCAGGACCTGGCGGAGCTAGCGTCCCTAGGTGATGAAGGCCTCTATGACGAGCTACTTGGGGAAGCGCAGGCGGCGGAACGCGACATTGATCGATTGGAGTTCCGGTTGTGGCTATCCGGCCCCTATGATCGCGGCGATGCCATTGTCGCTATCCACGCCGGAGCAGGCGGCACGGACGCCCAGGATTGGGCCGAGATGCTCCTGCGCATGTATCTGCGCTGGGCCGAGCGGCGGGGTTTCCGCACCGATGTCGTCGACCGTCTGCACGGCGAGGAGGCTGGCATCAAACGGGCGATGATCACGGTTGCCGGCCAATATGCATACGGCTACGTGCGCACCGAACGCGGCGTGCACCGCCTGGTTCGGCTCTCGCCCTTCGATGCGGCCCACCGTCGCCACACTTCGTTCGCGCTGGTGGAGGCGTGGCCTGACATCGGCGATGCCATATCGGTCACGATTGATCCCGCTGATCTTCAGATCGACACTTTCCGCGCTTCGTCGGCGGGGGGGCAGCACATGCAGAAGAACGAAACCGCGGTGCGCATCACCCACCTGCCTTCGGGTACTGTTGTGAGCTGCCAGAACGAACGATCGCAGTCTCAGAACCGCGAGACGGCGATGCGCGTGTTACGAGCGCGCCTGCGGCAACGAGAGGAGGAGAGGCGGCGCGAGCAGATTGCCGAGCTGAAGGGCGAACACGTTGACGCTGGCTGGGGAAACCAGATTCGGTCGTACGTGCTGCATCCCTACCAGAAGGTGAAGGACCACCGGAGCGGACTTGAGACTGGCAATGTGCAGGCAGTGCTCGACGGCTCGCTCGATCGATTTGTGGAGGCCTATCTGCGGTTCTCGCTGGGCGCCGGGGAGGGCCCCGCGTGATCCTCGTGGAGGCCTCTCGCCTGACGGGTGCTGTTTGCAGCTTCTGAGACAGGTTCGGCGCACCGTTGCGAGCTACGGACTTCTCGGTCCAGGAGACGTTCTTGTCGTCGGCGTCTCCGGTGGACCCGATTCCGTATGCCTTCTGCATACGCTGCTGCGACTTCGGGAAGAGTACGGCCTTCGGCTGCAGGTCGCGCACTTGCACCACGGCGCTCGCGCCGCGGATGCGGACTCTGATGCCAGGTTTGTCTTCACGCTTGCGGATGGCTGGGATGTGCCGGTTCTCATCGAGCGCCAGGATGTGCCAGCGCTCGCCCGTAGGCGTGGTCTCGCGTTTGAGGAGGCAGCTCGTGACGCCCGTTACACGTTCCTCGCGCGGGTTGCCACCGCGGTCGGAGCAGCCACGATCGCGGTGGGACACAACGCAGACGATCAGGCCGAGACTGTGCTGATGCACTTCCTCCGAGGCGCGGGACTTGCCGGTCTGCGCGGGATGCTGCCCCTCACTCCGCTGGCCGGCACACGGGAGTCCGCGCCTTCGGCCCACCACCCCGTCCCTGAAACAGGGTCGCGCAAGCGGTGCGGTTGGCAGTGGCCGTCGTCAGCGGTGCGAACGACGCCTGCCATTATCCGTCCGCTGCTTGAGGTCCCTCGTGCTGAGATTGAGCGCTACTGCACGGCGCACGGTCTTGTCACGCGCTTCGACCGCTCGAACCTGGACACTACGTACTTCCGCAACCGCCTGCGGCATGAACTCCTTCCGCTACTTGAGACCTACAATCCCCAGATTCGCGCCCGCCTCTGCCATACGGCGTCCATCGTTGCCGAGGAATACTCACTCCTGACTGCCTTGGGGGATCAGGCTTTCGAAGTATCAACAACATATGACGCTGCGCAGGGCTCTTGCGCAATCGACAGGTCCGCCTGGGCCGGGCTGCCGGTGGCGCTGCAGCGAGCGACGCTCCGGAAGGCGGTCTTCCGACTCCGACCTGCGCTTCGCGATCTGAGCTTCGGCCACGTGGAGCACGCGCGTCGGATAGGCCTGGGCGGTCGGGTTGGTGATCAGGCGACATTGCCGATGAGAGTCGCGCTGAGAGTAGGCTATGACACGCTGACCGTGGGCGACGTTAGGGCGCCGAGCCGACCTCCTGATGAACCCGTGCTGTGGGGCGGTGGGACGCTCGCCGTCTCCGTGCCCGGTGTCACCCTGCTGCCCAACTCGCCCTGGTCGTTGCGCGCGGAACTCCTCGAGGAATGGAACGTGGATGAGATCATCGATAATCCTGATCCGTGGGTGGCATATCTCGACCGCGACCGCGTGTCGGGGCCGGTCGCGCTTAGGACCCGGCGCGCGGGCGACCGCTTCCGTCCACAGGGAATGAACGGCCACACGGCCAAGCTGGGCGCCTTCATGATAGGGCGCAAGATACCGCGCCAGTGGCGCGATCACATACCGATTCTGGCCGCTGGCGAAACAGTTCTATGGATCTGTGGCCACCGCATTGCACAGGACTGCAGCGTTCGCTCGAGCACAAGGCAGGTGCTTCGGCTGCAGTTCGAGCGCAGTGTCGAGGACGTGGGCAGAGGCAACGGTTGTGCCGCGCCTGAATAGCGAGCGCTCGGGGAGACAGACATGCATAGACCTCAGATGAAAGAAATGCAGGCACGGCGGCGGGGGCGACTTGTGCTATTTTGGTTCACCGTTGGCCTGATTGTGGTGGTCTCCGTCGTGGCCGTCGTCACGATCCTGAGGGCCTTTCGTGGCTCGGGGGCTCCGGTGGAGACGCTTCTCATCGAGCCAGGCGAAGTGAGCCTGTGTGCCGGAGGCCAGCAGAGGTTCACCTCGAGTGCGGAGCCCGTCACGTGGCGAGGGACTGGTGGTACCATCAGCGGAGATGGTCTCTTCATCGCCGGGGGGGCGGTGGGCGACTTCACCGTGATAGCTGATCAAGAGGAGACGGGCGCGTCAGCGCAAGTGCCGGTGCACGTCGTGGCGTGCACCGCTACGCCGCCACCAGCGCCCCCAACGGCGGCGTCCACCGTCGCCCCAACGGCGGGGCCGACGGCGATGCCCGAGGCGGTGGTGTCTGTCGAGGACCCTCAAGGCGATGTGGGCACGTACGAGACAGGCGCTGCCGTCGATGGGGTACCGAACGGCGTGGACATCCGTACGTGCAGCATCGGCGCGGACCTTCGCGTTGTGCTCCTGCCAGGAGCCGGAGTACCGGCTGAGGCCGCTGATTGGGTGCGAGAGGGCGAGATGCTGCTGTGGGCGGTACTGTATGATCCAATCCCCAACCCGCCCAACGCGTACGTCGACTGGGTCTTCGCCTTGGACCTGGACGGGAATACCGGGACAGGCCGCTCACCCAGCCAGGCCCGCATCAATCCTGGTCTGGGGGACGACGCCGCACTTGGACTCGCATACGACGCGGCCCGCGGCGAATACGTGGCATACTTCCTCGCTTGGAACCCACAGGACGACGGATGGACGGCCGGCCCCGAGGAGGTGCGCTACTACATCAGCAATGACCGCACCATGATCGCGCTGGCTCTGTCGCTCCAGACGCTCACCGACTTCGTTGCGGGGACAACCGGGGTGGCAGTTGCACCCGATCTTGTCCGGGGGCGTTCAGCCGTGCTGTCCTACGTAGGCGACCAGGCCGTGATAGATCTCTGTCCCGATCCGACTGAGTAGGCGAGGTGGTTGCTGAGGTGTGGTGCGACGGTATAATCTCTCGATGAACAGGATCGCTCAGTTCGAGGCCATGGTTGAGCGACTGGTTGAGGGTACGTTCTCGCGCATCGTTTCAGAACGAGTCCACCCTCTAGAGGTAGCTGGTTGGATCAATCGGGCGGTTGAGGACTACCAGGTTGTGTCTGCTGAAGGGATACCGCAGGCGCCAACCCATTATTGGATATACCTCCGGCCGGAGGACTTCGAGGCACTGACCGCGGAACAGCCGACGCTGGAGCAGGATCTGGCCACGCACGTAGCTCAGCTCGCTGCCCAGGCAAGCCTGGCGTTGAGTGTGACGCCGACGGTCTCCGTGCTTCCCCGTCCGGGCCTGGCTGCGCGCGATGTGCTGGTCGAGGCTCGGTGGATCCCGCCGGGCGCCGCTGAACTTGAGAAAACGCACGAGATGCGTGCCGACGAGTTGCTGGCCGGCCTGGGCCAAGCGGGACCTCCACCTGGGCAGCCGTTTCTGATCCTCAATGGACGGCGGCACGTCGATTTGGATCAGGTTGTGGTGACCATCGGACGCGGTCTGGACAACGACATCATCGTCGAAGACCCGCGGGTTTCCCGCAATCATGCGCAACTGCGCCTGAGATACGATCACTACGTGATATACGATCTGGACAGCCGCGGTGGCACCCAGATCAACGGCTACTCTGTCGAGGAGTGTGTGCTGCACTCCGGGGACGTGATTTCGCTCGGCGGCGTCCAGCTTGTCTATGGCGAGGACCGTACGACCCCTGGCCGCACGCCCAGTCTTGAGGACACGCCCGTTCTCCCTCCTCAGGCGGGTTCTCTCTGACCGCCGATGGACTTGCTGCTTCTAGGCCTGCGCTTCTTGTCGGCTGCCATTCTCTATGCGTTTCTCACTGTGCTGCTTGTGATACTGTGGCGCGATCTTCGGGGGGCAGCCGATCGTCGAGAAGCAACCTACCCGTCGGCAAGGCTGATCGTTCTAGAGACCGCCGAGCGTGTCTTGGAGGCGGGCACCGCGTTCGTGCTGCAACGTGTGACCTCCGTCGGGCGTGGGCCGGGCAACACCATCTCGATTCCCGATAGCTTTGTTTCGGGGCATCATGCCCTGCTATCCTGGCGCGGCAGCCAATGGTGGGTGGAGGACCAGGGCAGCCGGAATGGCACTCTGCTGAACGGGGTGCCGGTCGGCCGGCCAACGGTCATTGCTGCCGGCGACATTGTGGGTGTGGGCCGTACCGAATTCAAGCTGGAAATGGACGATGGATCTCGGGCTAGCGAATAGGACTGCTCTTGTCACGGCTGCGAGCCGGGGGTGGGGGCGCGCCGTTGCGCGTCGCCTTGCGTGCGAAGGCGCCACCGTCGCCATCTGTGCGCGCGGAGAGGACAGCCTCAGGGCCGCCGCTACCGAGATCGGCGCAGAAACGGGCCGCTCCGTGCTTTCTGTGCTAGCCGATGTCTCGGATCCCGCGGATGTCGAGAGTTTGGTTGAGCGTGTCCTGGCCGAACTTGGCCGGATAGATCTCCTGGTCGTGAATGCAGGCGGGCCACCGCCCGGGCAGTTTCTCGACCTCAGCCCGTCGGACTGGGAGAGCGCGAGTCGGCTCACTCTTATGAGCGCCGTTCGCCTCTGCTATGCCGTCATTCCTTCGATGCGGCGGCAAGGAGTCGGATCGATCCTGGCCATCACGTCCGTGAGTGTCAAACAGCCGCTTCGTAACCTGGTTCTGTCCAACAGTCTGAGAATGGCCGTTGTGGGGCTGGTCAAGACGCTTGCCACTGAGCTGGCTCCTTGCGGCATCCGTGTCAACAGCATCTGCCCCGGCTGGACGCGCACCGATCGCGTGGGAAAGCTGCTACGCGACCGGGCCCAGCGAAACGACACGACCGTGGAGGAGGAAGCCGCGGCCGCAGCCCAGGACATCCCTCTCGGTAGAATGGGCACGCCAGATGAGTTCGCCAACGCTGCGGCTTTCCTCCTCTCGCCCGCCGCGTCGTACATCACAGGAGTGTGCCTCCTCGTCGATGGGGGGCTGTACCGCGGCGCCTCGTGACGGCAGTCTCGGGCGTCGGAACAACGTGTTGCAGCGCCAGTTGCCAAGGTTCGGCCCACTTGGGGCTGCCAGATCGCGTTGTTCTTGCAGATCGAGGTCTTGGGTCGCTTCAGGGGGCAAGGGAGCATGCGTAGTGAGTAAGCCAGGCGGGTGCGAGCCCCGCGTAGGAGTTATCGGCGGATCGGGCCTCTATGACATGGATGGCCTCGAGGACACGCGCACGCATCGCATTGAGACCCCTTTTGGCGACCCGTCCGACGCGATAGTCACCGGGATCCTTGGTGGCGCAAGGGTCGCTTTCCTCGCCCGGCACGGGCGTGGGCATCGCTTCACGCCATCAGAGATCAACTACCGAGCCAACCTGTTCGCCATGAAGAGCTTGGGCGTCCAACAGGTAATCGCCATTTCAGCCTGTGGCTCTCTGCGCAGCCGAATTCACCCTGGGGACGTGGTGGTCCCGGACCAGTTGTTCGACTTCACCAAGACGCGTGATCGATCCTTCTTTGGCGGCGGGCTTGTCGTGCACCTTAGTACGGCTGACCCCTTCTGCGGGCGACTGTCCGGTCGCATCGCCGAGGCGACCGAGACCGCGGGCGGGCGGGTGCATCCGAGTGGCAGCTTCATTACGATCGAGGGCCCCCGCTTCTCGACCAAGGCTGAGAGCCACGTCTTTCGGCAGTGGGGGATGGACATCATTGGAATGACCACGAGCCCCGAAGCGTTCCTTGCCCGAGAGGCCGAGATGTGCTACGCCGTGATGGCTCACGTGACCGACTACGACGTATGGCACGAGACTGAGGAACCAGTCAGCGTTGAGGCCTTGCTCAACACTCTGGCGGCGAACACAACGCTAGCCCTGGATGCGCTGCGCAGGCTCGTGCCCGCACTTGCCGCAGAACCGCGCACGTGCGCCTGTGCCTCAGCGCTGGCTGGTGCGATCATCACCGCTCGGGAGCACATCCCCCGAGGCGTGATCGAGCAGCTCACGCCGATTCTTGGGCCCCACGTTGACTGAAGCCCAGACATCGCTTCTGTCGGAGACGCAGCCGGGCCGTGGCAGGGGCACTCGATCACCGGCCCGTCGCGAGCGTTCTCTGCTCGTCCTTGCCGGCGCCTTCGTCGCTGTGGGCGCGGTCACCCTTTTGCTTGGTCAGACTGGCTTCGGTGCCCAGCATTTTGCCCTCCTCATTGGTTCATATGCCCTTTCCTTTGGGCTGGCCCACGCTGCGCTTTCTCGCTGGCTTCCGAAGCGGGATCCTATTCTCCTCCCTGTGGCGGCCCTACTGACGGGTTTCGGGCTGCTCCTTGTCGGTCGTCTGGCTCGAAACTTCTTGCTCAGGCAGGTCGTCTGGTTGCCCCTGTCCATCGCAGCACTACTCGGTGTCGTTCGGTTCGGGCGGGATCTGCGATGGCTGCGACGTTATCGCTACACGTGGCTAGTGGGCGGTCTCGTGCTGCTGGCGGCGACCCTTCTACTCGGGGTCAACCCCTCAGGGTACGGTCCTCGCCTATGGTTGGGGGGCCTCGGCGTCTACTTCCAGCCCTCGGAGCTGCTCAAGCTGCTTATGGTCGTCTACATGGCCTCCTATCTCGCAGAGAGGCGTGAGCTCATTGTGTCGGAGAAGTGGAAGATAGGTCGCTGGCGCGTCCCTCCGCTGGCCTACGTCGGTCCGCTGCTCGCGATGTTTGGGATTGCCATGGTCATCCTGGCGTGGCAGCAGGATCTTGGCGCGGCCATGCTCTTCTTCCTGACGTTCCTTGGGATGCTGTATCTCGCTACGGGACAGGTCGCGTACCCGGCGGTCGGCTTCGTTCTTCTTCTGGCTCTAGGTGTGGTTGGCTACTACCTGTCCGACCTGGTGAGGCTGCGCGTCGATAGCTGGTGGCGACCGTGGCCGGAGGCCAGTGGCCGAGCGTTCCAGATCGTGCAGTCTCTGATGGCCTATGGTGCTGGTGGCGTCATCGGGGAGGGACTGGGTCTGGGGAGCCCGGCGCTCATACCGGCGGTCCACACAGACTTCGTGCACGCCGCGATAGCAGAGGAAATGGGCCTGCTGGGATCGCTTGCGATCGTGAGTCTGTATGTGGTGGCGATGTTTCGCGGATTGCGCGTTGCGGCGCGAGCGAGGTCAGGTTTTGCGCAACTGCTCGCCGGAGGCGTCACCATTGGGTTTGCCGTCCAGGCGTGGGTTATAATGGCCGGGAACGCGAAGTTGGCGCCGATCACAGGTGTCACTCTCCCGTTCATCTCCTACGGCGGGAGTTCGCTCCTGGTAAGTTTCCTGGCTCTGGGTCTCCTTCTCCGCGTCTCCGGCACTGCATCGCGAGAGAATCATCTGGCTACACTCTCGGTCGCATCGGGCGAGTCTACTGATATCCAGGGGCCTCTGATGAGGGTCGCAGCGGTGTTGACCATCGCATTTTCCATCTTGGCCGGGGCGTGCGGCTACTGGGCAGTCGTTCGATCTCAGTTTCTGGCACAGCGCGATGACAACCTGAGGCCCGTGCTTCGCGAGCAGCGGATTGTGCGCGGACGAATTCTGGACCGGGACGGCGCAGTGCTTGCCGACGTGGATGTTGCCGATGACGGTGTGGTCACGCGCCGCTACCTCGTGCCCGAGGCGGCGCCGGCACTCGGCTATGCCAGTCTACGCTACGGTACAGCCGGGATCGAGGCGGCTCTCGATGCCACGCTCCGTGGCGACAGGGAGCGAACGGCATGGGAATCTTGGTGGGAGGAGTTGCTCCACAGAACACCTCGAGGCACTGACGTCCAATTGACGCTTGACGCTCAACTGCAGGCATTGGCCCAGGGGCGTCTGGCCGAGGCGCGTGGTGCTGCTGTTCTGATGGACGTGACTACGGGCGAAATCCTGGTGCTTGCGTCAAGTCCCACCTTTGACCCGGAGCGGCTTGACGAAGAGTGGCAGCAGCTAACGGATGATCCCGGCGCTCCCCTGCTCAACCGCGCGGCTCAAGGTCTCTACCAACCTGGAACAGTGTTCCACACAGTCGTTCTTGCGGAGGCGCTGGCACAAGACCTGGCCGACCTGGGCATTCCATATCCCGGCTTGACGAAGCCCATTGCCGTCAATGGCGTTCGGCTCCGGTGTGGCCCTGGTTCGAGCGTACCGGAGACGCTGTCAGATGCTTACAAGCGAGGATGCCCAGCTCCCATCGCCGACCTGGGCGAGTCGCTGGGACCAGACGGGTTGCTCGATGCCGTCGAGCGGTGGGATCTGACCATCCCGCCTGCGCTGGAGATCCCTGCGGTGGCAAGCGACTGGACAGCAGTCGGAGAGGCCCCCGAGGATGTCCTGGCTGAGACGCTCGGGCAGGGGGAACTTGTGGTATCTCCTCTCCAGGTGGCCCTTGTGGTCGCGACGCTGGGCGCTGGCGGTGAGGTGCCCTCCCCGCACCTCGTGCTTCGGGTCCAGGATGCGCAGGGCCGATGGCAGGACAGTTCGCCGCCCGCCGATCAGAAGAGAGCCATCACATCGCCCATCGCTGACCAGCTACTTGGCGCGTGGACCACAGATGACCAGGGGCGGATTCTCTATCGGTTAGGCACAGCCGTGGCTGGGCAAGAGACGAATCCCCACGTGTGGTTCACTGGCCTCACGCGCTCCCCTGACAAGAGGTATGCGGTCGTGGTCCTTGTGGAGCAGGCTTCCAACGAGGCGTTGGCTTCAGAGCTCGGCAAGGAATTGCTCCTTGCGGCTCTTGCGCGCTGATCCGCGCGCTTTCGCATAGCCAACGGTTCGCCAGACCCAGTAGATAGTGGCAATGGCGCGCTGCCTTCTGCTATGCGAAGAGGCACCCCTAGACCGGCGACAACCGGTGGCATTCCTCGAGAACCCAGACGACGCGGCGCACACTCTCGGCAGTGACGGCAAGTGGTGCTCCGCTTCTTATGGTTTCGAACAGATCCAGATAGTAGCCCGATTGCCCTGGGCCGTCGTAGTCTTCGGCAGCCCAGTGCTCCTCCGTCCAGGTAAGGTCCTCGCGGTTGTAGCTGCGGTCAGGAGTGGGACGCCTGTCCACCGTCCGGACTGGAAGTTCGGCTGGATTGACGTACTTCCACTCCAGTCTGCTGGCGTCCCCTGTGAGACCCCCCTGTGTGCCCATCACGTGCCAGCCTTCGCGCGCGTAGGCACACGCGCTGCTGACTTCCAAGTCAACCATTGGGGCGCCCGCCATACTGAGGACGACCTTGACGTGATCCTCCGCGTCTCCCAGGGTCAGGGTCCGCTCCATATGGCAGAACACGTTTGGGGTTCCCGGGCCCATCAGCACCAATGCTTGATCCAGAGCGTGGACTGCGTTGTTGTTGAGACTGCCTCCACCGTACTCCTTGAGGGTTTGCCAGTCCCACCGACGGCCAAATCCCGAGCCAGTCATGTGGATCAGGACTACCCGCCCCAGGACTCCTGATGAGATCACGCGCTGCACGGTGACGAAGTCGGGGCTGTAGCGGCGGTTCTGAAAGATCGTCAGCAGTCCACCTGTCTCTCGTGCAGCGTGGATCATGCGGTCTGCATCGGCGACGCTCGTAGCCATTGGTTTCTCACAGACAACCGACTTGCCAGCCTCCAGCGCAGCGATGCTTGCGTCGGCGTGAAGGTGACTGGGTAGCGCCACCACGACAACCTCGACCTCTTCATCCTCGAGGAGTGCCTCGTAGTCGCGATACGTGCGGCACTGGAAAGCCTCCTCGGCTTCGTCCCGGCGCCCCGCATCCGAGTCGACTGCAGCAACAATCTTGTACTTGTCAGCCAGCTCGGACATCATCACGGCGTGGATGTTCCACCCACTCCTGCCCAAACCGGCGATCCCAACGCGAATCTGCGTGTTATCCATGGTTCTCCTGTTCCAAAGTGTGTGCGGTCCGCAGCAGCGGACAACGTTGCCAGCGCTCGGCGCGGGAATGGCGCGGCTTGCGCCAATGGCCGAGGGCAATCTCCCGTCACGTGGAGCTGGGCGTCAGCCCAACAGTCTGAGGCGCGCCGTCCGCCTAGCGATATATGATCTCCAGCAGACTGTCACCAGTGAAACGAATTGTCCGGTCGTCCACCCGCTCTGCGCCCGCCTGCGAGGCCCGGGCGTCCGCATCTGTCGTGAAGAAGTAGCGTATTTCGAGAGTGTATGGTCCGGGCCACCGCAGCGGCGTGAGTGGGCTTCGGTTGTGCTTGGCGATTGCGAGGGTGGCACCTTCGCGGATTGCCCGCCGAGCCTGGGTTGGTGAGAGAGATATGGCGGTCGTCCTGCCAAGCCCTTGCTTGACCGCAACAGTCACAATGTCGCTGATGAGCTCCCGTGCCTCTGCGCAGGCGTCAGCATCCCCAGTCAGTAGGATCACCGGTACTCCCAGCTCGCCGCAACACAGTGCGAATTGAGCGGTCTCGCCTATGGGTTGGTCATTCAGCCTGTAGTAGTCGATTGTGCGGCTGCTCTGCGTGTGGCTGAGGACCCCAGTGACCGCGCCAGCCATTGCGTGCTGGCCAACGAGGATCGCTGCATCGTGGTCGGCAATCACCGGTGCCAACCGATGCCACGGCGCCAAGGGCCTCCCGTGGAGCAGCGTCGCTCTCTCGTGCAGTTCCTCATACGCGATCCCGCCCGCGCCGTGGCCGTCAATGACCAACGCTTCTTCGACACCAGCCTGCATCAGGCCATCAATCGCAGCGTTGACCTCGGCGGTGAGCAGCCGCCTTGCCGAGTCGTAGTAGCGGCCGCTCGAGAACGCCTGGTCCTCAAACGACGTGATTCCGGCGACCCCCTCGAGGTCGGTGAGCATCACAACTTTCTTGACCAAGCCCATGCTTCCTCCCTTCGTCCGCGCGCACTTTCCCAACCGCGCGAAGAGCGCGCTAGCGATCTAGCACCACCACCTCCCCACCCCGCTCGCGGCTGATCTCGGCGGCCGCGAGGAACGCTGTGATACTCACGGTCTCATCAATGGGGATTGGCGAGATCCCGGTCCGGAAGAACTCCACTACCTCCTTCAGCATCAGTTGGTAGTAGGGAGGCGTAGAGCGTGCCAAACCGACCTTCGTGCCGGCATCGGTATGGACGATGCATCCGAAGTCGCCGTGCTTCAACCGAGTGCCTCGTACGATTCCCAGCCGGCCGTCGCGCCACTCTCCGATCACGACGTCCATGTTAGGAAACTCCGCGCAGCGTACTCTCTCGCATCCAGTGCCCATGAATGAGAACAGGACTTCGGCGCTGTGAACGCCATACCAGAAGAGGCCTGGATAGTCGTCCAGAAGCACCGCTCGCCCGAAGGCTTCGCAGGATTCGACGGCCTCTCCCGGCGCCAGGGTGTCGGCACTCCCCGCCGCGTAGCGCACCGACGAGCAAGACATCAGGGGGGTGTTCGTCTCCGCCGCAAGCCTGACGATCTCACCCGCGTCTACCACCGACGTCGCGAAGGGCTTGTCGATGAACACGGGCTTCCCAACCGCAAGCCGCGCGAACTGCTCCAGGTGCTGGCGACCGTCGACGCTCTCTAGCAGAACGGCGTCCACACTTGCCGCCAGATCCTCAATGCTCTCGTACAGCTCTACGGCGTAGTCCGTGGCCAGCGTGTCTGTGAAGCCGGCCACGCGGTCGCGGCTCAGCGAGAATATCTCCGACCCACCGGGATAGGCCGCGACGACGCGCGCTCCCGGAATGTAGTGCTCTTGTTGAGGGTCGTTGAGGAGCCGTGTGAACGCAACGCAGTGCGACGTGTCCAGTCCTACCATGCCGATCTTCATGCTCGTGTCTCCCTCCAATCGTGTTGTTTCTGCCAGGTACCGAGGTGCCAGAGTGCGGTCTGCCGGCTTCCTAGGCGCCCGGGGCTGCTAGTCTGAGCGCATTCCCAGCGTAGATCTTGGCCAACGCCTCATCTGGCAGGCTCAGCGAGCCAAGCAGTTCGTGAAGCTGCCCATCGAAACTGTCGCGACCAAACATCAGACGATCCTGGAACTCGTCGAGGAACCGCGCCCCGAACTCTGGGTCGCGCGCCAAAGCGTTGCGGCCCGATCCAGCCGACAGGTCTGCGTGCAGGCTCGGGTGCTCGCGCAGCATCTGCACGACCCTCCCGCCAGCCACCACAGGCCCAGACGGATAGGCAACGCTCGCGCACTGGTCGTCGCCCGAGATGTGGGCCCAGAAACCAGGTCCGTGACCGACGAACACGGTGTCTGGACAGGCCTTGAGGGTGCGTTCCAGCGCCTCGATCCCGCCTCCGTACCACCAGCTCGGGCGGGGATAGCGAGCGCCATGGTCGAGCTCGTAGTCGATGTGCACGACGACCGGCAGTGCTCTCTCGCCGCAGAATCTGAACATCCTAATGGCATCCGGATTGTCGTACACCATCCTGAGCTTGAGCTCGCCGTAGACGCGCACCCCGTGTAGGTCGATGGCGGCCTTGAGGCGATCGATTGCACTGGGGCGCCGAGGATCGGGAGCGTAGCCGAGGACGAACCTGTCCGGTGCGCTTCGATGGTACGTGAGACAGCGAGAGAACGGCACCGGACCGGCAGGGTCGGAGAGCATGATGCTGTGGTACGCGGGATCGTACTCGTCCTCGGGGGCTTCCCAGCTGAGCAGCCACGTCTGATCGATCTGGTGATCGTCCATATTCTGTAGGAACTGAAACAAGTTGTGGCCAAGCCAGTCCGGATGATTGTGTGAGTCTATGATCATGTTTGTCTGTCCCCAACTCGAGGCGCGTGATTCCGCTCCAGCTCAACCGCAGGCTGGACCACGTCCGGGTGCGTAGCGGTGGTCTCGGACCCGTTCCGGTGTGTGCCAATCTCGCGGAGGGATGTGAAGTCCCGCCTGTGCTTCGGGTAGGTGTCCCTGAATATGTCGTACAGCGCGAGATAAACCTCGCGCCGCGAGGCGTCAGGCATCATGGGCTCACCGCGCTGCGCCCATCTTCGGGCGCTGGTCGCGGGATCAAGCAGCCCCACCCCGCCCCCCGCAAGCAGGGCTGCGCCGACGGCTGACTGGTCAGCGCCCAAGAGCTGCCGCACAGGAAGACCGAACACATCGGCGAAGATCTGCCGCCACAGGCGGCTCTGCCCACCCCCCCCTGCGACGATGACAGTTTGGGGGCGAGCCCCGAGTTCAACCAGGACCTGGTAGGCATCATAGCATGCCAGCGCCACTCCCTCCAGGACTGCGCGGATCAGATCGTCGCGACCGTGGTCAACTGTCAACCCCATCAGGAGGCCGGAAGCTTGGGGATTCATATGTGGTGTTCGTCCTCCAGCCAGGTAGGGCAGGAAGAGCAGCCCGTTCGCACCCGGTGGCGCACTCGCAGCCCAGGTGGTCACCTGGTCGCAGGACGCGCGCCCGAAGAGCCCGAGAATCCGGTCCCGCAGCCAGGCCAGGGCCA
>JAUVSX010000439.1 GCA_030596915.1 Chloroflexota bacterium
GCTTCTGTCGGTTTGAGAGCAACGGAAGCCAACCCGTGTGTCGCTCACGCGCGCTGGCTCGGCAGGGGGAACGTCGTTGTACCGCTCACGCGCGGCTGCCAGCGCCTGGTCCACCGGTCCTCGATCCCGGCCCGCCAAGCCTGGGACGCTTCGATCAACTCGGCGGTGACGTTGGGGCACTGGGCCGCGAGATTGCGGCGTTCGCCCACATCCTCGTCGAGGTTGGCCAGGTGAACCTCGTCCTCCGCCGGGACTCCCTCGACCAGTTGGCCCTTCTGCACGAGCTTCCACGGTCCGCGCCGCACGGCTGTCTGATCCCCCATCTCCCAGAAGATGTCGCGCACAGGCATCGGGATTCCCTCCGCGAGCGTGGCCATCAGGTCGGTCCCGTCGATCTCGTACGCAGAGAGGTCGCCGCCTGCCGCTCGGAGGAGCGTGGGAAAAACGTCCATTGCAGCGCCCGGGATGTCGACCACCTGTCCCGCCGGAATACGCGCAGGCCAGCTGACAAGCCCCGGCACCCGGATCCCTCCCTCGTACAAGCTGAACTTGTGGCCCTTCAAGCTGCCAGCCGTGCCACCGTAATAGGGGTCTTTGCGGCCATCGAGCCAATTGCGGGTCTCGCGACTGGGGCCATTGTCCGACATGAAGAAGATGGCCGTGTTGTCCCGGATGCCCTGTCGGTCCACCTCAGCGCAGATCTCGCCCACACCATCATCCATCGCGCTGAGCATTGCCGCCATGATACGCCGATCCGGCAGAAGGTCTGCGAACCGGTCGATGTACTTCCCTGGGGCGTGCATCGGATAGTGGGGGGCATTGAAGGAAACGAACACGAAGAACGGACCATCCCGTCTGGCTGCCTGACGGATGTACTCCACTGCACGCCGCGCTATGACCTCAGTGAGATACTCGCCGTTCTGCCACACCTCGGAACCGTTGTGCCACAGGTCGTGGGTCGGGTCGTTGCCTGGCCCGCCACGGTTCATCCCCCAATAGAATATGTGGGAGTAATAGTCCACACACCCCGCCAGGAAGCCAAACCACTCATCGAAGCCGTGGTGCTCGGGCCGACTGCCATCTGCCAGCCCCAGGTGCCACTTGCCGAAGAGGGCGGTCTGGTAGCCGATTGGTTTCAGGGCCGTCGCCAGCGTCGGCACCCGCGGCGGGAGCCCACTCGCGGTTCGATGGCCAGCTAGAATGGCGCGCACGCCTGCATTACCCGGGTAGCGTCCGGTCAACAGCGAGGCACGCGAGGGCGAGCAGACGGGAGAGTTGGAGTACCAGCTCGTGAAGCGGGCTCCGGATGCGGCCAAGCGATCCAGGTGTGGCGTTCGGAAGTCTGTGTTCCCCATGCAGGAGAGGTCACCATATCCCTGGTCGTCTGTCAGGAAGATGACTATGTTGGGTTTCTGCACGTCGACCTCCATCGCGACTTGACTCCAGGGATGCGCATGCACGCACCCCCCACAGCCCTATTCAGGATAGTAGAGCACTCGCACGACCTGCTTTGCGAGCAGCATCTCAATTCCCCTCGCGTATTCGGCAAAGGGCAGCCGTGCGCCAATCAAGATCTCGGTGTCCAGTTGGCCGTTGCGCCACATCGTCTGGACGAAGGCGGTATCTTGAGCATCCGGCGGCTTGCGGTAGGGGATGTACGTGCCGGCGAACCAGTGGCGCGTGCTGATCACCGCGTCTCCGTGCACCACGCCGTACATCACAACTGGGCCGCGCGTGTGATCGAGTGCGATCTGCAGCCCAGCGGCGGCCCCTGAGCAGTCGACAGTCGCCTGGAGCGGGCAGTCCTTGATCCGCCGGAGTTCATCCAGCCTGGCGCTGTTGATCGTGTCGCTGACCCCAAGCTGCCGCGCAAGCGTCAGCCGGTCTTCGAGGACATCTATGCCTATCACCTCGGCCGCTCCCATCGCCCTCAACTCCTGGACCGCGATCAGCCCAGCAGAGCCCAGGCCGACGACGGCGGTCCGGAGCCCGCGCACGTCAAGCACTGCCAGGTGCGAGGCGACGTAGCGCGCCATCTCCATCGAGGCCGCCGCGTCGTCCGAGACGTTGTCAGGAACCTTTGCGATCGTCTCCTGAGGCCGGTTGATATACTCGACGTAGAAGCCCATTGCGTGCTCGCCGCCGCTGATGATAGAGGCGACGCGGCCGCCGACCCGGAACTTCGTGACGGCGGGGCCGACATCGACTACCTCGCCAGACATCTCGTGGCCGGGGTACCCAACGGGAATCGGGTACTTCGGGTAGCCCTGTCGTTCGAAGATGTCGATGCCCCGGTATACGCTCATATCCCAGTGGGCACACGTCGCGCAGCCCTTGACTCTGACCAGCACCTCATCGTCGGCGATATCTGGGATCGGAACGTCGACTATCTCGGCCGTCCTCGGAGCCACAATCTGGATGCCTTTCACCGTCTCGGTCTCCTTTCGGTCCGTTCAGACATGCGTCCAATCCAGCACGACGCCCAGGAAGTGCGTCGACTTGTCAAGTACCATCTGATAGGCCTCAGACACCTCCGCCACCGGAAAATCATGGGTGATAAGCTCTTCGAAGTGCATATGGCTCTCCGCGATGAGCCCGAGCGTCGCTTCCATTCGCTCGCGGCGGATCGCGTTGGGGCAGTAGACCGTCGTTTCCTTCGCACGCACCCAATGCGTGTCGATAATGCACTCACCCTCAGGGTAGTAGCCGAGAAGGACGAACTGAGCGTCATATGAGAGAAGCTCGACAGCTTGCCGTATCAATTCACGCTTGCTCGCAGTCTCGACGGTGACGGGGACACCATTCGGGTAGAGACTCAGGACATACGCCTGCAGATCCTGCTCACCGCTGTTCACAACGTCGTCCGCCCCCCCGTGCTTGGCGGCCAGCGCCAGGCGCTCATCGTGATGACCCGAGAGAATCACGTGCGCGCCACGGTGGCGCAGCACCTGACCGGCGAATTGCCCGACGAGGCCGTCACCAATCACGACGGCGGCATCCCCTCTGGCGATGCTTGGGCGCGAGGCCCCGTTGTAGCCCACCTGGGCCAGGACCAACCCAGAAGCCTCGCGCGTGGACACCGTGTCCGGCAACTTGATCAGCGACGCGGCGTCTGTGACGTGGTACTGCAGATGGCCGGCCCAGCAGGAGAGCAGTCCCCCTTGCGCAAGCCTGCCGCCGCCACTGAACACACGGTCACCGGGCGACACGTCGCGCACACCAAGCCCCACCTCGCGAACGATGCCAGCGGCCTGATAGCCGGGGACACAAGGAAACTCGATCAGCTTGCCACCACCGACCTGGATCTGACCAAGCAGGCACCAGCGCTCGGTGCCGATGCTGATCGACGAGTACTCGATCTCGACCACCGCGTCGCCGGGGCCAGGATCGGGGATGGCGACCTCACCGAGGCACACCTTCTCCGGCGCTACGAATACGACGGCCCTACTCTCCATCGCCGCGAACCTCCCCCTCCTGCCTGACCCAGTCGCCAGCAACGCCCCTGGCATACTACCGCCGCGACCC
>JAUVSX010000489.1 GCA_030596915.1 Chloroflexota bacterium
AGCCCTTCGTTGATCTTGTCGAGCAGCTCACTGTTGCCCTGCTGGACCAGGATGCCGTAGTACTCTTCGGTGAAGGACTCGCCCACGATCTTCAGGGAAGCCTTGTACTCCTCACGCTGAAGTGCGAAGTCCGCAGCCACGGGGGTGTCGCAGACGACGGCGTCGATACGACCGGCGATCAGGTCCTCGAAGGCCAGGCCGATTTCGTCGTATTCTTTCAGCTCAACGCCATCCATATTCTCGATCTCTATGGCGCCGGTGGTGCCGATCTGCGCGCCAACGGTGCTGCCGGAAAGCGCGTCGGGGCCGGTGATGTCGCTATCTGCCCCAACGACGACGATCTGACCGGCGTTGATGTATGGTTCTGAGAAGTCATACTTCTCTGCCCGATCTGGCAAGATGGTCACCGAGGAGATGATGGCGTCGTACTCGCCCGCGCCCAGCCCGGCGAAGATGCCGTCCCAGGCGACGTTCTTGAATTCGACCTCGAGACCGGCGGCCTCGGCGATGGCATTCATCAGATCGATGTCGTAGCCGACGATCTCTTTGTTCTCGTCGACGTACTCCATCGGCGGCCATGTGGCGTCTGTGGCGACGACGATGGTGTCCGACCCGGCCTGGCAGCCGGTCAGTGCACCCAGGGCCAACAGCACCAAGATGAGACCTGTCAAGGCAACTCTACGTGTGTTCATATTTCCTTCTCCTCACTATGTTGGTACATATTCTGGCGGCGCGGCACTTCGTCTCCCCTATATGGTGACCCGAAGCATGGGGCGTCACGCCAACCCCTAGTATCCTATTATCAGCGGCGATCCAGGAATGTCAAGCGGTTGGCGTGACATCCGGCGCGGTTTTCGCGACGAATGGCGGGGTTGTGCGGCGTGGGCGCGCCTGCACATCAGAGGGCGGCCGACTGAAGAGGTGGTCGAACACGACAGCCTGTCCTCGAAGGGGAGTTCGACCTACGCGGAAAGCAGACTGTCGGGTGCGATGTCGCGTCTCCTTGACACTCCAGGGACGATACCCTACCATACGTCCGTGTTTCTATCCCGCCGCTAGGAGGCAGACCATGTCGAGAAGGTCCCTGGTTATCGACCGCAACATTGAGATGCGCACGCGCGACGGGGTGATCCTCCGCGCTGACGTGATCCGCCCCGATACCGATGAGCGCCTCCCGGTGCTGCTCCAGCGCACTCCCTACGGCAAGCTCGCCGGGACCAACAGCTTCGCCGTTATGGCCGCGGAGCGCGGCTATGTCGTCGTTAACCAAGATACCCGAGGGCGCTGGGACTCTGAGGGCGACGGAACCCCCTTCATCCATGAGAAACGCGACGGCTTCGACGCTGTTCAGTGGGCTGCTGCGCTGCCGTGGTCCAACGGCGACGTGGGCATGTTCGGCGGCTCGTACGTGGGCTACACGCAAATGACTGCTGCGTCGCAACAGCCTCCGGCACTCAAGGCAATCATCCCGGCGGTGACGTTCTGCGACGCGTACCGCCTCATTTATCCGGGTGGTGCCTTCGCCCTGGGCGTTGTCACCAGTTGGGGCCTTGGTTCGCAGGCGGCGATGGCGCTGATGCAGATGGAGGCCGGCGAGGCCAAGGACCAGAAGATGACTGAGTTGATTGACCAAGTGAACGGCATAGCGCGTCGTGCGGGTGCTCGGGGTGACACGTTCTACCATCTCCCGCTTCAGACCATGCCCCTGATTGGCAGAGACGGCGTGTCTACGTTCCTTTCGGATCTGCTGGCCCATCCCTTGAGCAGCGGGCAGCACTGGCAGTCCCTCCGCGTGCCGTTTGAGTCCATCCAGATACCGACCTTCCAGATCGGTGGCTGGTACGACATCTTCGCCGGTGACACGCTCCTGGACGACGCGGGTATCGGCGCCGTCGGAAACGCGAACCAGAAGGTGCTGATGGGCCCGTGGTTGCACGGGCCGCTCTCGGGCCTCGTCGGCGACGTGGACTTCGGCTACCAAGCTGACGATGCGACCCTGGCGTCGGCCGAATGGCAACTCCGCTGGTTTGATCGCTGGCTCAAGGGGAAGCGCAACGGGATCGACGAGGAGCCGCCCATCCGGCTGTTTGTCATGGGCGACAACCTGTGGCGCGACGAGGAGACGTGGCCGCTGGCACGCGCCAAGCCCACTCAGTGTTTCCTTCACAGCGGGGGCGCGGCCAACACGCTCCACGGCGACGGCGTGCTCTCCTTCGTGGGACCCGGAGACGAGCCCGGGGACAAGTCCCTTGACACCTTCGTCTATGATCCTGGCAACCCGGTTCCCACGCTCGGGGGAGGGTTGTGCTGCTCCAACACAGCGATGGCCGCGGGCGCGTATGATCAGCGCGAGATCGAGTCGCGGCCCGATGTGTTGGTCTACACGTCGGATGTACTCCAGGAGGATCTCGAGGTTACTGGGCCTGTCGTGGCCAAGCTGTGGGCCGCCACGAGTGCCCGTGACACTGATTTCACGGCGAAGCTGGTGGACGTGGGGCCCTGCGGTTACGCGCGCAACGTCGCTGACGGCGTGATCCGCGCCCGCTATCGACTCTCCACGGCAGAGGCCCGACTCGTCGAGCGGGACAAGGCATACGAGTACAGCATCGAACTCGGACCAACGAGCAACGTCTTCAAGGCCGGTCACCGAGTCCGCCTTGAGGTCAGCAGCAGCAACTTCCCCAAGATCGCGCGGAACCCGAACACCGGCGCTGACATCGGGATGACATCAGCGCTGGTGCGGGCTGTCCAGACGGTATTGCATGATGCTGAGCATCCTTCGCGTGTCATTCTGCCGATTGTGCCGCGGTGAGACGGCGCGTGTCAGAGGGGGGTGCTGCAGAAGGGGGTAGGTAGGAAAGGAGCCGGGATGCGCCAGCGCACACCACGCAGTACGTAAATGCAGCGCACAGAGCAGAGCGGGCGAGACGCCGGGCATCAGAGTG
>JAUVSX010000134.1 GCA_030596915.1 Chloroflexota bacterium
CGTCTCCAACAGCGTCGTAGTACTCGACCTCGGCGATAAGCACCTCTATGTCCTCGTCAATGTCGGCAACACGCAGTTCGATGAGCCCTGCGTCCAGGAGGGAGTCGAGATCCTCCAGGGTGAGCGCTACCCCGGCGATGCCGGACTCAACGTCTGCCAGGTCGATCACTGGGTCAGGGTCGCCCAGGGCGCCCAGGTCGTTCGTACTCACGACGGTCAGGCAGCCGGGGCTCGGGTAGTCATAGAACACCATGCCCCCGCCGGGCACGCCTCCCCGTTGGATCGGAACGATCGCTTGTCCGCCACCCCACCGGAGATCCCGCAGACGGCAGCTGCCGTCTGCAGTCGTCCATCCGATCTGCAGGCGTAGGCCGGGCCGCCGCGATGGGCCGTCATAAGTGATGGTCGTGGAATAGACACCACCTATCACGGCGTAGCCAGTGCTGGCTGGGAGCCACGCGCTCACGCCGCAGTACGCATCGGTGATGGACTCCAGTCCATTCGTGACTGCGCGGACAGACGACTGGTCAACTCCTGTCGTGTTCCAGAATCGGTAGAGCTTGGTGTATGCTGCAGCCGGCATCACGACGCCCATCACAAGCACAGCGACGAGTCCGACGACGAACGTGCTCTTCCTTCCCGATGTGCTCACTTCTCCGCCTCCTGTGAATAGGGTCACAAGACCATAAAACGCAACATAAGGAGATTCTATGCTCTTGTCAGTGCGTCCTTCTTCGGGTCAGGCACCGTTTTCCCGGCGGGCGCTGCTGCACTCCGACTGCCGGGTATGCGCCCCAGACCCCCCGCCGAGGCGATCCCTGCCGACAAGTTAGTACACGATATCACAGAGTTTTCGCACCGTCAACAGCTGCGTGTGTGACTGTCGAATGCCAATGGGACATGTCCCGACGACTTCTGAGTCTGCCTGCTGTGAAAGAGGGCATTCGCACGCGAAGATGCCCGCGCTTCCTGGCCCGCGCGCAGCGTAGCACGATACGCACAGAGTGGGCCAGGCGTCCGCGCAATGATCTCAGATGATGGGAGGCGGAGGGCAGAGGAGTGATGTAAGCCCACAAGCCCGGCAGAGGGGGCGCCGGAAGGCCTGACAGCGGCCGCGGTGGGTACAGCCGCGCTCCTATCTAGCGCCCGAGAACTTGAGGACTTGGTTGACGGTGTCGAGCAGGTCGTCAACCTGGACCGGCTTGTCAAGCCAGGCTTGCACGGGGAGGTACTCACCGGGCTTGTAGGTGCCGTCGCTTTGCTCGGGGTAGAACCGCAGTTTGGTCGTTTGGTGGATACCAGTGACCATGACTATCGGAACGCCCCTCACCGCCTCATCCTGCATCTGGCGAATCTTCCAGACGAGATGAAATCCCTCAGTGCCCTTGGGCATCATCACGTCAACTAGCATCAAGTCGGGTTTGCAGTCGACTACAACCGCTTCTGCTTCTTCCTTGGAGCCAGCCGTCACGACGTCGTGTCCTTTGGCCTCCAAGGCGAGCTGAACCGCCCGCGCAACCTTTGGCTCGTCATCCACCACAAGTATCTTCGCCATTGCTGCCTTCCTTGCTCCGGTCACGGACACTGCGCTCAGAACGACGCGCCTTGGCAGCTGTCGTGCCGCCGCGTCTGGGAGCCTTTGGTGCTTTGCCCTCGCCTTCGACGGGCGAGCCAGGTATCCCTCTTCTGCCCTCCACGTCGCCGCAACGCAGAGAAGCCAGTTGCCCGGGTCCACAGTGGCACGAGCAGCGCCCCTTACGGTGGACAGTGATGTCGTCCTTCCGCTTGGAGGGCGGAAGGTCAACTCACACAGTGCGAGGCGCGCGTTCTCCCTGCAGGGCTGCCCGAACTGACCGGAATGCCTCCTCCAGGGATGTCCCGGCTGGAGGAACCGCTTCCAGCGTTATGGGCAGGTTGTAGCCAACCTCGTCGAGCGCGGTGAAGAATTCGTCCCACTTCGCTTGGTCAACGTCCGGGAAGAGGTGAGCGTCCTCGGAATTGTCGTTGGCGTGCCAGTGAATGCCGAGCATGCGGCCGCCAAGGGCGCGAATGTAGTCACCAAGAGGGTCGTCGCCCAGCATCGCATGGCCGGTGTCCAGACAAAACCCAACGACCGCGGGATCGAGGTCGTCGAGCAGGGATTCCATCTCGGCCAAGGACCCGCCAAAGTGGTCGGGCGGCAGATTCTCCACCGCGATTCTTACGCCTGCGTCTTGCGCAGTCTCGGCCAGCCGAGCCAGACTCGCGCGGCTGTGAGCGAGTCGTTCCTTGTCATGATGCCGCACTCCGGGGTGCACAACTACATGACGGGCGCCCAGCCGGGCCGACGCCCTGATGACCTTGACGCGGTTGCGCAGCGCAGTTGCGCGCTTGCCCTCGTCCGGCTGCGAGATATCCCAGGCCTCTTCGCTCGGCTGCGAGAACGCACAATGAACCGAATGGACCTTGAGTGGCAGGCCTCGAACGACCCGGGCCAGAGCATCCACCGCGGCGTCGTCAGTCACATCAATGTGCGTGTCCGGCGCGTCCCCATGCACCTCTATCAACCGCACTCCGGCCGCAGCGAGTTGCCCCAGGGTCGCCGATATGGGTTGGGACATGGAGTAGAATGTGGGTACGACGATCTCTCTCATTGGGTAGTTCTGTGACTCCTTCTGTGATTTCCCGGGGATCAAGACTTGGCGTCGGCGCCATCTCCGGCGCGGCCCAGCGGTATTCGACAGCGGATCGTTGTGCCAACACCCACTTCGCTCTCCACTTCGATCGTGCCGGCGTGGGCGTCCACGACATCTTTGACGATCCGCGTCCCGAGTCCCGTGCCCATCGGCTTCGTGCTGATGGCCTCGTCGGTGAACAGCCTTGCCTTCACCTGGTCCGGAATTCCCGGGCCCGTGTCGGTACATTCCATGATAAGGCAGTTTCCGGTGGGGAACTCGCCATCTTCCACGCTGTCGCAGCGCAACGTCACGGTGTCTCCCTCGTCACAGGCGTCAATAGCGTTCAGGATGAGGTTGTATACCGCATTGTAGATTTGCTTTCCATCCACCATGGCCGGAGGCAGCTCGCGAGCCGCCTCGATGGTGAGCGTGACGCCCTTGCGCTGTGCCTGGTGGCTCAACATATTCCCAACTCGCTGGGCGATCGAGACGATAGCGGCGGACTCGAAATGCGGTTCGGATACTCTCCCCTTCACGGCGGCGGCGATCTGGGCCACGCGCTGCTGCACTACGTCACATCCTTCGAGAATCATCTCAACGATCTCCGGGTACAACTCGCGCAGTGCAGCCATGGAGCTGGCGAGGTCCGCCGTCTGATCTCCGGGCTGCCCATGACTTCTCACGCATTCATCAAACTTCCGGAAACAGTCGTTGGCGACCATCTCCAGCGTTTGGGCGCCTATCATTGGCGGGCTGATCATGTTCTTCACATCGTGGCTGATGTTTCCGATGAAGCGCACGACCGCCGCCAGTCGCGCCTCCTCGTGAAGGCGGGCCGTCGTGATGGCCGCCGCGATCTGCGCAGCGATGATCTCTATGAGCTTGACATCGTACTCATCAAACTGCCCTCCGCGCTTGTTGAGCACCTGCATCACGCCCAGCGGCTCCGTTTCCGCCGACATGAGCGGAACCGTCACCATGTTCCGTGTGGTGTACCCCACCTTCTCTCCTAGCTCCCGTAGGTGAGCACGTTCTGTGCTGACATCTTCGGACACCACGGTCTCGCCGCCCTGAAAGACGGCTCCAGCAAGGCCCTGATCCAGCTCGAGTTCGATGCCCGTCAACTCGTCGGCCTTCTCTCCCACCACGTACTCGAAAACGAGCTTCTGCTTGGCCGGATCGTATAGCAGGATGGAGCCGGCCTCCGACTGAGCCAGCGCGAGGCTGGTATTGAGCGCCTCCCGAACGAGTTCCTCGACTTCTGTGACAGTGCTGAGACTGACCGCTATGCGCCGGACAGCATCAATCTGCCGCTCCAGTTCTGCTATCCCGCGCCGAAGGCCCTCGAGATCCACAGCCTTCCCGTCCATCGTCCTCTCCTTGTCTCCCCGACGAGCACTATCTGGGGCTGCTGAGAGCCTTTGCCTCAATGCCGCGTCGCTGATAACCTGGGTGGCATGAATGACGTTTCGACTCTTCTATACAACGTCCGGTGGTTCCTCCGTGTGGTCTTTCAACTGCTCTGGTATGCGTGCGGTCTGGGAACTGATCCGGCACGCGCGTCGTTTGAGCCTCCTACGCACATGTAGGATTTGGCGATCCTCCGCCAATCCTGCTCCTGCAAGGATCGGCGAGGTGCCGCGAGCATCGGCTCTGGCGGTGGTTTCAGGTTTGCCTAGGAAGGACCGCGGGGCACAATACGAGAGGACATAGCAGGAGTTAGTGAGGAAAGTAGCCAATTCCAGGATGGCCTGCCGGGCGGAGGACGGCGAACCATGCGAAAGGAGGCGGACACGGAAAGGGGAGCGGCCAGGGATGGCAGGCGCCGACTGCGCTACGCCAGGGGTATTGTGCGGAAGTGCACCTTCTGTGGCCACCGAACGGACTCAGGCGTGTTGCTTGCATGTGTCGAAACATGTCTCGGCAGCGCGCGCAGCTTCGGCGACATGAACGAGACGGGCAGCGAGATGGCGAAGATACTGGCAACCAGCCCTGTGCCTGTGCTCAAGCTGGAGACAGACACGGGCCCGCGGGTCTTCTAAGTGGGAACCGATCTGGACGCAATGGGCGAAAGGTCTCGAAGAGGGGCAGTTCTACTGGCCGAGGAGATGCGTGCGACGCTCTCTCCGATGGAAGTCGACGCCGGCGAGACTGTGGTTCGCCAAGGGGATAAGGGGCGAGGGTTCTACATTGTCGAATCAGGGGGCCTTGATGTTGTCGTGACGTCTGAGGAAGGCCTCCGACTGCCTATCGCGAGGCTGGGACCGGGCAGTCACTTCGGCGAGATGTCGCTCCTGGGCGGAGCGCCCGTTTCGGCAGACGTGGTCGCCTCCGAACGCAGCGTCCTCTACGCCGCTACGCCCGAGGAGTTTGACGAGCTCATAGGACGAAAACCGGAATTGGTTCATTGCTTGGCCGGGGAGCTGGCCATTCGCCTCAAGCAGACGGATGAACAGCTGGCAGCCCAGCAGCAGCGTCAGGTGACTCTGGGCAAGCTGATCAGCTCTCGACCCAGTTCCCCGTTCAAGAGCGACCTTCCCAGTCTTGGCAAACGGATTATGGCGACCGTGGTGGAGGCCAGCAACTCTGACCTTCCTCTTGTGATCGTCGGCGAGAAGGGAGTGGGAAAAAGGGCGCTGGCCCTGTACATTCATTCGACAGGCATACGGCAGAACAAGGTCGTCTTCGTGGTGGATTGCCGGGAGCTGCCCTCGGATGAGGCGCGGAGCCATCTGTTCGGCGACGCGGATCCCGAGTTCGTGAGTCGCTTTGCCGACCACCTCGGTTATCTGCAGGCTGCCGACCGTGGCACGCTGATCCTCGCCAACATGGATCGATTGCCCACTGAGGTGCAGGAGGAACTCGCCGTTTTCCTGCAGACCCACAAGGATTCCCCTGAAGACTCCCGCGTTGCCGTGCGGCTGATCGGTACCGTGGATGCGCTTCCGGAGGCGTCCGGCGCGCAGAGCGGCCTCTGTGACGCGTTGATCCAAGCATTCCCGAGCGGACAAGTGATTCAGCTTCAGCCGCTCCGCCAGCGCCGCCGCGATATCGTCCCACTTGCCGGGCACTTCCTGCAGCAGGCGGCTCAACTCAGCGGCAGGCCACTGAAGCGGCTCGGTGAGAGCGCCAGGCGGAAGCTCTTGACTCACGACTTCCGCTTCGAGAACGCTGAGGAGCTCAAACAAGTCGTGAACCTTGGCGTAGATCTGGCCGATGGGGACGTGGTCAGCGCTGAGCATCTCTTCTTCGGGGCTGGTGTCGGCATCGAGACGCCTCAGGTTGACCTGCTTCGCTGGTCGTGGTTGGAGCAACTGCTGTATCGCGGACATCCCTTGATGGGGGCAAAGGCCGTTGTCGGTGTCGCGTTCGCGGGCATTATCGCAGCTTGCCTGGTCGCGCCAGACTCTCCTCTCGGTCAGGTGACGAACGTCATGGTCTGGGGCCTCTGGTGGCCGGGGTTGATCATTCTGTCAATACTGCTTGGCCGAGTCTGGTGTGCCGTGTGTCCGCTCAGCAGCGGCGCTGAGGTCGTTCAGCGCGCCGGAGGACGCGGCCTGCCACCAACAGACCGTCTGAAGGATGCCGGGCCGATCCTGGCGCTCGTCGGGTTCGCGGGGATCATCTGGATAGAGCACGTGACCGGCATGTTGACGAACCCGCGATCAACGGCCGTACTGCTCCTGAGCCTAGCGGCGATCGCAGGGGTAGTAGGCTGGCTCTACCAGCGACATACCTGGTGCCGATACCTGTGTCCCCTGGGCGCGATGTGTTCCGTGTTCAGTACCGCCTCTGCCCTGCGGGTGCAGGCTCGCAGGGAGGTGTGTCAGGCCTCATGCGTCGGCAATGAGTGCTACAGAGGTTCCGAGCGAGCCAAGGGTTGCCCGATGTTCAACCATGCGATGTTTCTGAACAGTGGTCAGCACTGCAAGCTCTGTCTCGAGTGTCTCCGTGCCTGTCCAGACTCGTCCCCTCGACTTGTCTTGCAGCTCCCTCTCCGAGACATCTGGCAGTCGAACCTGATCTCTACCGATGTGGCGCCTTTGACCGTAGTCGTCGGTCTCATGGCGTTGCTTCTGGCCGCAACACCGATTGCTGATTCCCGCTCGCTGCTCGGTGGGTGGTGGTTTACCCTCGGCACACTCGCTGCCGTGGCGGTGGGCCTGGCCTTGCACCGCTCACTTCGGCCATCGGAGAAGGCCGACAGCGGCGGCGCTTTCTCCTGGGCGAGTCGGGCCATCTTCGCGTACGCGCCTGCCGTGGCGGCGATTCTCTTCGCCTTCCACATCATGTCCTTGCCGTGGCTCGATGAGATCAACCTGCGCATCGGCTGGGGCAGTGGAGATCTACTTGGGGCTTCGCTCTTGCAGGTTACCCAGGGGGCGGCACTCGGGCTGGGATGTCTCATGACGCTGTGGGCCCTCTGGCGGTTGTGCCGCAAGAGGTTCGGACCCCAGCTTGTTGCGCCCCTCACCGCGTGGGTGCCGTCGGGGCTCCTGGCACTTGCCTATCTCGTCGGTGGGCTGATGTTGCTCGGCCGAGCGTAGGGATGCCACCCATGCCGGCCTGGAATAGGGGCGTGATGAGGACATGGACGAAACGCAAGTACGAGACTCGGTGGGACAGAGCTTCTGGCGGGCCATCCTGAATCTGGCGGTGCTCGCAGTCGCGGCTCACAGCATCGCGCTGGGGATAGCCTTCCTGTTCTTCCCCCTGCGGACACTCGGTCTCGTTGGGTGGGAATACGCCGGGCCGGTGTTCTGGCCCAGCCAGGCTGGTCTGTTCCTGCTGATACTTGGCGTCGCCTACGCGGCGGCGATCCGGTTACGCGCCCTTGTCTGGTTCGTGATCGGCTCCAAGGCGGGTGCCTTTGTCTTTCTGCTCGTGAGTGCCGCCTGGGTGGACGCGCCACGGATTGTCGGCCTGCTGGGATGCGGGGATGGGTTGATGGGACTTGCTGTTGCTCTTGCGTTCTGGCGACTCAGACGCGCCGAGCGGTCTCGGTGACTGC
>JAUVSX010000419.1 GCA_030596915.1 Chloroflexota bacterium
AGTGTAGCGCGCAGCCCTCACAAGGAGGGGCCCACTGTCCACAATTGCCCGCGCTATGACCGACGGACGCGGCAGGACGTACGCCATGGTCTCGGGCAGCACGAACTGCCAGAGGGCGAGCAGGCCTACGATTAGCCCAACGCTGAGTCCGTAGGAACGCGTCGCGCGGACGATCTTGGTCCGGCGGCGGGATGCCCGATCCATCGCTGCTACCGATGTGCTCATCTCCCCTCGTCCTCTGTCGCGCTTCCGCCACTGGGCCGGGGCACGTCAGCCCCCAGCGACTCAGTCTCCTGCGTCATAATGTCGATGCCCGCCGATGCGGCCCCCTCCCCCAGAGCTCGGCGCAGTTTGGCGCTGTACCTGAACCCAACCTCGTTCTGCTTCAGCTCGAGGCCCCGCGGGCGCGGTATGTCGATCTCGACGTCCGTAAACACACGGCCGGGCCGCGGCGTGAGCACGATCACGCGGTCTGATAGGAAGACCGCCTCGTCGATGGAGTGCGTGACAAATAGCACGGCCGCGTCCGTCTCCTCCCAGATGCGCAGCAACTCGAGGTTCATGCGGTCGCGCGTGATCTCGTCCAGCGCTCCGAAAGGCTCGTCCATCAGCAAGACTTTCGGGTTCAGCAATCGCGAGCGCGCAATCGCCGCGCGCTGCTTCATGCCCCCCGAGAGCTGGTTTGGACTGGCCTCCTCGAACCCCTGGAGGCCCACCAGGTCCAGGAGCTCTGCCGGACGGTCGTTGAAGGGCTTGCGCGCCGCGGCGCCCAGGATCTCCAGCGGCAGCTCGACGTTCTTGAGCACCGAGCGCCAGGGGAGCATGACGGGGTCCTGGAACACGAAGCTGTAGAGCTGCTTGCTGCGCGCCTCCGCCGGCGATTCCCCGTGCACGAGGATCTCTCCCTCGGTCGGCTGCAGGATGTCAGCGACCAGGCGTAGTACGGTGGACTTGCCACAGCCCGACGGGCCGATGATCGACACGAACTCCCGGTCGCCCACCTCGAAGTCAAGACCCCCCAGCGCCGTCAACGGGCCATCCGGCAACTGGAACACCTTCGTGACGTTGCGCACCTCGATACTAGCCATGAGCCACTCCTGTCGACTAGGACCTCGCTGTAGCTCCCCTATGCGCCCAAGGGAGGCCAATGGGGGAACATACATACCTGATTGGCGAACTGCTACCTTGGGAGCCCGGGGGCTGTACACCTCCGGGCTCCCGTACTTTGCTTGGCAAATCCGCGAGGGAATCGTGGTAAGAGTCTGGCCCGAGCCTAGAGCGCTGGCTTGTAGACGTCGTCGATTCCGTTCTTGTAGACTTCTTCCAGCACCTCGTACGTCGATAGCTTGTCGACGTCCGGCGCGTCCTCTGGCTCCAGCTCGCCCAGCTCGAGGAGCGTGTCGATGTTCTCGTGCCAGACCTGCTTATCGAACCAGAAGAGGCCCTTCTCCTTGGTCGTGGGGGACTCCATATAGGCGATCTGTGCGGTCGCCTCGTCGACCTGCTGCTCCATGTCGAGGTCGTAGTCAGGGCCGAAGGTATCGACGGTGTACTGCGTGATCTCGTCGATGTTGTTGTTCGCGTAGACCCAGCCCTGGATGCTCGCCCTGGTCCACGCAACTACTGTGTCGAAGTTCTCCTCAAGGAAGTCCTCGTGGACGATGGCGAAGTTTCCGTAGGAACGGAAGCCCCAGTCCCACGGATCCAGCACACCGACCTCGTAGCCCTGCAAGCGCAGGATGCCGGGCTGGTTCGTGGCGTAGCACCAGTAGCCATCGACCGTCCCATCGGCCAGCACCGAGGGATCCCAGCTCACGGTCACGATCTCCATGTCGTTCTCGCAGTCCAGGTCGTTTTGGGCACAGATGATCTGCCAACCCTGAGTCGCACCAGGCTGGAGGCCGATACGCTTGCCGATAGCGTCCTGCGGCGTGGCAATTGGATTGTCCATCATGTACATCAGGCCAGCCGGTGAGCGCTGGAACACGCCGGCGAACATGATATTCTTCGAGCCGCCGGAGACGGCATTGATGAACGAGCTGCCGGACCCATGCAGCCCGACCTCCGCCTGCTTGGCGTCCATGATCGTCATTGTGTCCACCCCCGGCCCGCCAGCCATCAGATCCACCGTGAGCCCCTCTTCCTCGTAGAAGCCCTTGATGTCGGCGGCGTAGAAGCCGTTGAACTCCGAGTTCTTGATCCACAGGAACTGCGTGCGGACGTGATCGGGCTCCTTAGGAGCGCAAGCCGCGAGCGCCGACCCGCCCAGACTCAACAGACCAATCGCACCCATGCCCTTCATAAAATCGCGCCTTGTGATCGGGTTGTTGAGCGACACTACCGGAACTCTCTCTCTAGCCATTATCCTCCCTCTCCTTGTGATTTGAGTACATGCCATCGCTTCGATGGCCGCCCTCCCGTCGAGGGCTTGTCCCTACCGCCGCAACCAGACGCCTGCCAGAATTCCTGACAACCTGCTAGCCGAGCGAAATCGACCCAGTCTCCTAGACGACCGAATGAACACCACCTCCTCTCCTCTCATGCCCCCGGTACTGGAAACGCGTCCAGCCTGTCCAGAAAGTAGCTGTCGCAATTGCACGCACCGGGACCTTCGCTGATCACGTGCTTCAACGCGTCGACCATCACATTGCCGACGATGGGAGCACAGGTGGCATAGAAGTCACCCATTCCGCCGGCGTCTTCGCCACTCCAGCCCTCGTCGGCCCCTTCGGCGTGGTTCGACACGATGTTCAGCGAGGCGAAATGGATGCCAAGCTGTCGCATCAATGGCGCTTCGTGGCCGAGTGTCTGCCCCACCGTGTGGGCTCCCAGGTGCGCAAAGGCCTGGATCTCGACAGCCGACTCGAAGCGGCCTGCCGGCGCACACACATACACGCCGGGGTCGTAGACCGCGGCAAACTGCGGCTCCCTTAGGGATCGCGCAAACAGCGCCCGCCGCAGCCCCGCACAGAACGGCTCCTTGTACCGCGCCACCTTGTCACGGCGGCCCAGAGGAGGCCCGCATGGCGAGGGGCTCCACAGCATCATGAAGTCGTCGGTGATGGTTACACTCCAGGGCGGAAGCGGCCTTCCTGGGTCGTCGGGGCTCTGTATCCCGCCGACCGATCCCTCGACGAGAGCCCACTTCACACCCGCGTCTCGAAAGACCGAGGCGACCTGATGAGACGCAACCCACGGCGGCTCGACAGGAAAACCGCCATCGCCGTATCGAACGCCGTGCATCGCCGTCCGCAGCACGTGCTCACCCGCAACCCGCAGCAACTTGAAACCGATCGAGCGGCCATACGAAGTCTCAAACCCCTCGTCGAAGACCTCAACCAGCTCGACATCGTCCCGTCCCAGGTCCTCGGGGAAGCGCATCCCCCAGGTCCCTGAGCCGCCAATCAAGGCGTACTTCGCGTCGGGCACCGTAGAAGCCACCGTGAAAATCCTTCCCCGCTATTCTAGGTCATTTCCGCATCGCCAGCCAGTCGCCGGCGCCACGGGCGTCTAGATCCTGGCTAGTGGGAGCCAATGACGTGGAGCGCACTGCCACAGTCGCACGGCTCCAGCGGCTCCGTATCCAAGAGCACGCCCCTGAGAATGTCCACAAATACAGCCAGGATATCCTTCTTCGCCCGGTTGCACGCGGCCCGCGCGGCCTCGAAGTCAATGGTCTTCGAAACGATCCCGGCC
>JAUVSX010000523.1 GCA_030596915.1 Chloroflexota bacterium
ACCTCCCCCAGCCGTGCCCAGGGGTCACTACGCCCATCCACGGGGAGTCCCTCGTCAGCGAACTTGGGGAACAGGCCCACCTCCACCGTATACGCACCAGCACCAACGTGGGAGGGCAATGCGAGCTCATGGAAGTCGACCACGACCTCCCCGGGCCTCCACGCTGACGTCGGAAACAGCCCCGCCACGGGGCGCACCGGTTCGCTCTTCCACGCGACGGCCCCTGCCTCGTCGCGAAGCCGCAAGCGCACCAGGTAGTCCTGCTGTGGTGTCTCGTCAGCAACCCAGTACAGGGTAAGCTGACGCGCACCAGATCCGTCGCCGGATGGGGCGACCTCATCATACCCCACGAGTCGGATGGCAGCGCCAACACGCAGATCCAGCAGGTTGTCCGGGCTATTCGCTGGCGCCAGCGGGCGGGCGCTGACCTCCACGAGGGGACCCATCGAGCGCAGGTGCAGATGCTCAAGATGCGGCAAGTAGCGCGCCAGGTAGACCGTCTGGCCTGCCGCCATCCGATCTGATAGAGCCTCCTTGTACTCCGCCTCTGCACCCAGCAACACGATGTCGATGTCGGGGCGCAGCGCTTCGATCTGCTGGACATAGTAGAGTGGCGCGAACTTCTTCACGTCGGCCAGGACAGCACTGTCAAGGTCGAGTGGGAGACCCAGCACCTCCCGTCCCCACATCTCCGCGTGCGGTGTCCGGCTCTGGTCCACCGCCGGCAGGTTCATATAGATCAGACCAAGAGGCAGCAAGGCGAAGACGACAACGAGCGCCTGTCCAATCACCGGTCCGACCCTTCCAGGACGCGCCTGGGCGAGGTCTACGAGCAGGGCGATGCCCGCGCCAATCCATATCGCCAGGACCAAGTGAGCTGGGATAAGGAAGACCGCGACGTCCGGCACGTGGTATGCCAGCCCGTAGGCAAGGAACGCGAGGAATGTGACACCGGTCACAGCCAGCACACACCTCCGTCGCCGGGCAAGGCCAACCAGGCCGAGTGCTGCCAAGACCAGCCCGGTCCACCCGAACGGCTCTCGAATCAGCCGCCCGACGATTGACCAGCGGACAGGATCGCCCAAGCCCTCAAGCCGTAGCGCTCCGTGGAACTGCCCTCCCGTGATGTGAACCACGAATCCGGGTACGGTCATGGATTCGCCGTTGTTCAGGGCTGGCCAGCGCAACGGGATGAATGCATATACCGATAGCCCGAGCACCAGGAGTGCGCCAGCAACCAGCCACTGCTTGGGGCGCAGCCTGGGCCGGTCCAACAGCAGAGCCACGACAACTGCGGGAAGCAGCAGTGCAGTTGTCAAGTGATTGGCCAAACTCAGGCCAAGCAGCAAGGCCAGCAAATACCAGCGCTGCGCCTCGTGGGTCAACACTGCGCTCGAGACACCTTGCCCGCGAGGCCACCCGGTGAGCAAGAGGAGTATGGCCGCGATCAGCAGAGCGTGAAGCGCGTACACCTCCGCCACTATGGCTTGGGACCAGAACACAGATGAGAACGCGAATACCAGGGACGCCAGGAAGGATGGTAGCCGACGGCCAGTGAGGGCCAGTACAAGGGTGTACAACACCAGCACCGCACCGGTCGCATACACCGCCGATGCCAGACTCACTCGCCACGCCACACTGCGCAGTGGCAACAGAGTGAACAGTTTGCTTACAAGCGTGTAGAGGGGATAGCCGGTGGGGTGCGCCACCGCCAGCCGAGGCACGACTACCTGGAACTCAAACGTGTCTGCCTCGCCGAGCGACGGCAGAAGCGTTTGCAGGTAGAGGATGAGCGTGGCCAAGCCGAGAATGGCCGGGACCAGCCAAGGGGTCCGATCCTTGGTGGCAGAGAGCACCGCCAAGACCGCTCCCCCCACAACCAGCACGCATCCGGCCAGCGGCCCGACAACGACGCCAAGGACATAAGGGAGCGGCAAGAAGAGCGGGAGGAGAGGACCTACGCCTCCGGCCCGGGAATCAAGGAATCGGTGAGCTAGCAGGAGACCGGCACTGCTCATCGCGGCCACCGCGGCGACTGCCCACGGAGACGCGTAGAGCGGGACGATCAGGCCTGCTTCAGCGACCAGACGCGCCAGGCCAAGACCCCAGACTGCCCCCGCAAGGCCAGCAAGCGGCAGCCGCAGCGCGCGACTACGACCCACTCGCACTGAGCTCGCTCCCCTCGCTGGGAGCGTCATCGAGGCCGAAGTAATGGACCATTATGTCGTGCGCGATCGGGGCGGCCGCAACAGTCCCCTCGCCACCGTTGTAGAGAAAGACGATGATCGATATCTCGGGGTCCTCAATCGGTGCGAAGGCTGCGAACCAGGCGTGCGTGGGCTGCTCCAGCCCCTGGCCACAAATGCCTGTCTCCTGGGCAATGTTGTCACAGTACTGGGCAGTCCCGGTCTTGCCCGCGACGCGGATACCCTCGATCTGCGCGTTCGGCGCCGTGCCGTACGCCACAGCACCCTCCATTCCCTGCCGAACCAGGGACAGGTATTCCGCGCTGACCGGTAC
>JAUVSX010000063.1 GCA_030596915.1 Chloroflexota bacterium
CCCTACGCCACGCGCGTCTCCGCGGTGAGCCACCTGAGCGGCAGCGCGGCTCCCTGATCGCCGGGTTAAGGCGCGACGCGCTCTCGAAAGTGCGCCGCACCCAGCCTACGCTTACTCCCCCCTCATCACCAACGGCAGATACGTGCGCCAGCGGGTGCTCACGGAGACCACCTCGGGCGTCGTGGACCTCGCATCATACTCCGCGTACCCGACGATCTGATAGTCACCCTCGTCCACTCCCGCCGTGTCCCAGGTATCGGTGAAGGCCACCGACGCGCTGGGACCGAGCGCGCTGACAGTGTGAGTGAAGATCGTGATGACGGCGCCGGCCTCCACGCGTACCTGCACGACGACCGTACCCGTGAGGGCGACTGTGCCTGTGTTGCTGAACACCGTGGAGACACCGATCGTGTCCCCGATATCGAAGCGTGTGGGCGCGGCGTCGAACGACACAATCTGGCCCTCCACGATCCCCAGGCGGAACTCCCGCGCCGCGCGGTCGAGCAGATTCCCCTCAGAGTCGCGCAGATCCACCTGGACCGCATAGTAGCCCGCATCGAACCCGTCGCTGTCCCACTCGAGTGAGGTCGATGCGTTCCCTGCAAGTCCGTGCAGCTTGCGCAGAGGGAGGCCGTCCACCACACTGTCCCCAGCTCCCCTGATCGTGGCTTCGACTATCACGTCCTTGGCAGCC
Source organism: Chloroflexota bacterium (assembly GCA_030596915.1). Lineage (GTDB taxonomy): Bacteria > Chloroflexota > Anaerolineae > B4-G1 > B4-G1 > JAUVSX01. The sequence goes on from JAUVSX010000063.1 coordinate 695, forward strand.
CCCGAGTTGCTCACCCACAGGTCGACGAGCACGTCATCACCCTGTGCGTAGGCATCTTCGTCGGTAGTTAGCAGCTCGATATCCACGGTAGAGGTGATCGTCTCGATGGTGAACGTGTAGTTCTTGTAGAACCGGACGTTCGTGCTAAGCCCGTTGTAGTAGAAGGGGAATATCGTGACGAGCACTGTCGTCCCACCATCCGGGTTGTGGTGAGCGGTCCACTCGTACTGCAGGCCGGGGTCCGGGAACCAACTGTCACCCCCCTCACTAGAGGGGGCGCCCTCGGCAGAGGGGGCCTTCGAACTGGGCGAGGCGCCGCCAGGGCGCATCTCCGACCCGACGTGTTCGATTTGAGTCACAGGTAGGTTGAGGTTCGTGTCGGTCACCAGCCCGGACCGGCTCACGAGCACAACGTCTTGCACCTTCACACTCCTGGTAACCTCCAGCGAGACCGACCAATACGGCACCTGATACTGGTCTTCCTCTAGCAGCAGCTCGCCGCCCGGGATCTCGACGGTGTCCAAATCGTCCTCGGTGCTCACTTCGTAGTCGGGTATCTCCACCACCAGCTCGCTCGTCGGTGGTTGGACCGCCGCTTCGCCCTGCGATTCTACGGTCTCGTCCCAGATGCGTCCGTACTTGGGGTCGCCATACAGGTTGTATTCCCACACGTAGAAGCGCCACCAACCCTTGGGCGACTTGTTCCACTTCGCCCTCTCCATGTCGACGAAGGCGTCCCCGGCGGATTCCGAAGCGTCCCAGTGGTCGACGAAGTACTGCGCCGCCGAGTCGCCATGGGAGGATGATAGCTCCGTCGCGCCGATGTAGACGCCTGCACCGCTTGCCAGGTAGGCCTCGGACATACCGTAGTCGTCGCCACCGTCGTAGTCGCCTGTAAGGCACGAGGACGATGCCATCACCACGGGGTTCGCACCGCCAAAATCGGCTGGCAGGCCGGAGGCGCCCAGGCAGGGACTCCAGCCGGCCCGATTGCCGTGGCCAGCGAAGTAGATGAAGTCGCTGTCGCCCACCGTGGATTCCCACGCGGGCATCATCCGCCCACAGAACTCTAGATCGTAGATGTGCACGTGATCGTCAAATGCCGAAGCGATGAGCCACTCGTCCGGGTCATCCGCCAAGGTATCCAGGAGGTTGCCTACTGCCCGGCCATCGCCTGCCTGGAACCTTGGGTTCTGGTAGATCGTGTATGCGACTTCGATACCAGGGCCGTCCGCACGGTTGGCCAAAATCTTGACAACCCCTCCCGACCGCAGGCCGATGACGATATCATCCTTGCCAGCGAGGCATTTGTTTGTGTCGCAGACATCGCCCGTAGCCACGGCGTCCCCGCCCTCCAAGTGATAGACAATGGAGGTGCGCAGGGAACCGTCCGCGCCGTAGAGATAGATGCGATCGGCGCCAGGCGCAGCGATGATGATCTCGGCCCGCCCGTCATCAACCGTCTCGGTGAGCACGTCTCCAACGGTCAACTGGTCACCCGGATCGAAAGCAGCAACAAAACGATGCAGAAGCGTGCCATCGCTGTCGAACACCGAAACCATGCCGGCCAAGTCCGCGAAGACAATCTCTTCGTTGCCACCCAGATCCACATCGCCGACAGCTATGTCGTCGCCAAAGCCGAAGCCCACATCGAACTTGCTGAGCTCATTGCCGGCCATGTCGTAGATGTAGACGTAGTCGTTCCTATCTGCGATGATGATCTCGGCCGCGCTTCCCCCGGTCACGTCCCCCACCGTCAACCGGTCTCCCCATCCGAATCCGAGGCTGATCCCCGGACGGGCGAAACTACCAATCGTGACGCCGCTGGAGTTGAGCACAGAAATGAGGTTCCAGGAGGCGTCGGCGAAGACGATGTCGGCTTCGCCATCCCCGTCCACGTCGCCCGACGCAATGGCATCAAACACATCGTACGACTCTGGCAAGGGCGCGCGGCTGTGTTCGAAGGACTCTCGCCAGTGCGTCTTCTGGATGTCGCTCCACCTTCCAGTCATCAAGTCATCCAGACGCTCGACGCTAGAGATGAACTTGCCCTGTCCGGTGCCCGTACCACTGAGGAGCGAGGCCCGGGAGCGATCGAAGCTGTAGCCTGCCGTACCAAGGTGGACGTTTATGCTGGCCTCCAGCGGCTTGAGCAACGCTTCGGCATCGTTGCCGACGATCCTGCCCACCACCAGATCGGGCGCGCCAGAGGACCCGGCGGGAGACCCGCTGGTATCACCGTACGGGTGGTCGGTGAGATGCACGACGTCCGTCTCGTCCCCGCCGTTCCACTCCCGGTCCATCCCCGCCCACTCCCACGCGGGCACGATCTCGTTTTCGCCCACGATCAGCACGTACCCCCCCCGCGCTACCGAGAAGTCATCGTGCAAGCGGGTGGCCCAGCCGCCGCCGGGCGTGATCAGCTCGTCGAGCTTGGAGCGCAGGTCCCCGCCCGCGAGGAGCCCCAGTACGCCCTCTTTCAGTGTAGCCAGATGCGCCATTCGCGACAGCAGGCCATTGACCGTACGCGGATCGTACATGGTAAAGAGGTGAATTGGGTTGCTCACGATCACCATATCCGCCTCTGCGACAGCATCCGATACCCACCACTGGAGCGGCAGAACGGGACGGTCGAAGGTGCGCTGTACCAGCACCCCATCGATCTCAAGGTAGACAGCGATATCCCGACCCCCGATCTGGTATTCCACCGGGTCTCGGTAGAGTATCGGAACAATGAGGTAGTCGACGAAGAAGCCGGATCCGGGAGTGAGCGTGACTGTGTCATCACCAGATGGTGTGAACACGTCTATCTCGACGCAGCTCTGGCGCCTGGTCGAGCCATAGAAGGCGTAGGAAGGCGCCACGGTGTAGTTGGTCGTCGTCTTGCTCACCGCCTGGAAAGCAGTCACGTAGTCCTTGATGCTGTCGATGGTCACGCTCGCCGTCGCGCTGGCGTCGTTTTCCACGTGCAGTTGTACCTGGAAGTAGTTGCCGACGCGCGTGACCGTCCGCTCGACTTCGAGCGAGGCTTTCCCTTCCATAATTACGTTGGAGGTCTGGACGTCGTGGCGCGCCCAGTCGCTGTCGTAGGCACGGGCCACGATGTTGAAGACGCGTGTGCTGTTCCCGCCGATGTCCCACGTGAACGTGTGCAGGAAATCATTCGGTCCCGACGGAACCGAGGTGGTCACGTGGCTACTGTCGACCAGGAGCTGCACCTCCTCCACCGCCGTGGCCACATCGCCGCACGTTGGGGGGTGATCCCCACCTGGCCCCTCGCCGCCCCAGGTACAGCGCCAATCGTACTGGACCGCGTAGACCTGGATCTCCACCGACACGCCTTGAGGAACCGTTCCCCCAATGATGTAGACGGTGTAGTCCGGCGGAGGCGATTGTATCTTCAGGTCGACGTCGATGCTGTCCCGCTGCGGCTCGAACTGATAGGGATTGACGTAAGGCTTGCCGGCCCACGTGAACGCCTTCGCGGCGATCGTGTGCCACGCAAAGAAGACGTCCCGATCCATCCCAAGCTCGTGCGGCGCGATGACTCCTTCATACTCCGCATCGGCATCCGCATAGTCCGTGTCGAATAGCTCGTCGTCGATGTAGAACTCGACCCGTTCGATGTTGGACGTGTCGGTGAAGTTCGCCCTGATGAAGTAGTGGGGACCTGATCCTCTGAGGACGCGGAATGCTGGCTGCAGAGGCGATGTGCCAGACAGGGCCTCGGTCTCGAAGAAGTGCCCATCGCTGTAATCCTGCATGCCCCCCTCATCCGTCGACCGGATCTCGTAGTGGTAGATTGTTGACGGGCTTAGCCCCGTGAGTGTGACGACGTGCGTCTGCACGTATGTGGTATCGCTCTCCCATCCGGTGTACTCCCCGGCGGTCTGTCCATACGAGACGGCGCTGGTGCTGTCCTCGTCCGTGCCCCACTCTATCACGGCCGCATTCACAGTGACCAGAGTAGTCGTCGGCCCCCACGTGAACTGCGGCGGCCACCTGTCGCACTTCACCGTCTCGGTGCGGCTGTTGTTAGATTCGTCCTCCTCTTCGATGGTGTCATCGGAGTCGGCCGTCAGGACCACGGTGTCCTGCGTGCCGGAACAGCTCCAGGCGTAGTTGAAGGGAAGATTGGCTCTCTCTCCTGGCCCCAGGTCGTCGTATACCCAGTCGGCGCCGGCAAGACCACCGTCAATCTCCAGCCTGACGGCATACCCATCCGTCGCGGTCAGTTCCCCGCTATTCATGATCTGATACCAGATTTGATCCTCGTCATCCGGCCAAGTATCTACGACTCTCAGATCGGGCATCGGCGGGCGCTCCACAACCACGTACCGTGTGGTCGTGATCACAGTGTCACAGCCCGCTACTGAGACGGTGATCGTCTGCTCTCCGAGCGTGCTGGGGAAGAAGACCACGCTGCTCTGCGTCACGTGGTGCGTGCCGCTGAGTGGCGCGGAGCCGGGGAGCCACCAGGTGACCGTCACCGGCAACGTGGTCGTCGGGGGGCCGACCGTTGCGGTGAACATCTCCGATGTGCCGCTGATGACGATCGTGGGACCGTCCACGTCAATCAGCCTGGGTTGCGCGCAGGGCACCGCCCAGGCGTACTTGAGCCCATTGTGCTCCTGGTCATAGTAGGCAATGTGTGGATGCCCGCCAGTGTCCAGCGCCAGCGAGGTGTACAATCCGACGGCATCGTCATCAAGGGTCTGGATCCTCCAGCTCGTTCCGTCGTGATATGCAACCTTGAGCTGGCCCTGATAGGCGTCGTAGTAGCTGATGTGAGGGTGGTCGGCTGAGTCCAGCTTGATCGACGTATACTGCCCCACCTGCCCCTCATCGCCCGGGTTGTCTACCGTCTCGGTAATCCAGGAAGAACCATTGAAACGAGCGTACGCCAGGTTGCCATTGGTGGCGTCATAGTAGCTGATGTGCGGCCGCCCACTGCTGTCGAGGGCCAGCGCACTGTACTGTCCCACGTCGCCGACGCTGTCCACCGTCTGCGTTACCCAGGAGGAGCCGTTGTGAGTTGCGTACCGCAGATCACCGTCGTAGGCGTAGTAGTAGCTGATGTGCGGCCGGCCGTCGTCGTCCAGGGCCAGCGACGTGTACTGGCCCGTGGGGCCATCGCTGTCCACAGTCTCTGATATCCAACTGGCGCCCTGGCGGAAAGCGTACCGTAGAACGCCCTCGACGTCGTTGTAGTAGCTGACGTGCGGGGTATATGGGGCCGTCGGTTCGAGCGCCAGAGAGGCGTATGGTCCTGCGCCCTGAATGGTATCGATGTTCTCGCCGGCCCATCCTCCACCCGAGGGATAGACATAGCGGAGGTACTGCCCGAAGTGGACGAAGTGGGCATCACCCGTGGGGTCCAGCGCAAGCGAGGCATGGCTCCCCCCGCCCTCGATCGTCTCGCTGATCCAGGTGGAGCCATCGCGGTATGCGTACCTCAACCCATCACAATAGCCGCTCGGACGGGCACAGTACCCAACGTGGGGGCGCCCGCTCCCGTCAAGCGCCAGCGATGCGTACTGCCCTCCCGGGTAATCCACCGGCTCGATCTGCCAGACACGGCTGCTCGCGCCGCACACTGAGTGATCGGTTCCCTCGACCGGCATCGTCGCCGTCTCGGCCCGCGGCCCCTGAGACGCTGCCTGCCTCTGCTCGGACGGTCGCACGCCAGCGAGCACACTCTGAGTTCCGCACAACAGCAGCAGAGCCAGAGCGGTTGCCCCACCGAGGAGAAGTAGTCTGCGCGTCATATGATGCCTCCTTGCGTTGCGGTATGCGGCTTCGACTGAGGACCTGCAAGGTTGCGCTCAGTGACACTCGTAAGTCAGTGTACCACGATTGCCGACACAGCCGTGCCTGGGGTGTTTGGACGGCCCCACGTGGCATTGCGCCACTCCGGTCGGCAGCTAAGTTAGGGTGCCGCTGCCTCCCCGCTCGAGCAGCCAGCGCTGCGCAGTATAGCAGACTCTGGGGCCTGGGCAACGTTCAATTGCGCGCTCTCGCTGACAGACCAGCCCCTACGAGCCGGCCGGCGGCGGAATCTCGCGCAAAGCCGCCAAGCCCGCCAAGCGTGCCCAGTAGCCGGGCGGGGGCTGGCGACTGGGCTGTAGGAGCCAGCCTTGCGCCTGCCCAGGGGCCGGTCTTGCGCCTACGGTTCCATCGAAAGTCAGGGCTTCCGCAAGCGCGTCGTCGAGCGCGACGGCAAGCCGCACGTCGTTGACAAGGCCCGCTGGTATGGACCGGAGGCGCGATAATCGTCCGTGACACCAGCGGGGCGCTGGCATCGACCGGAGGCGCGGCGATCGTCGGTGACACCCGCGGGGCGCGAGTCCTTCGCGCCCCGTCCGACGCGGTATGGAAACCGCCGCTACAGCCCTCGGTGTCTCAGTCGCCTACCACCTCAGGATCTTGCGCAGGACCCTCGCCCGGGCTCGGCTCAGGTCCACCTCCGCGCCAGTGGTCAGGCGCAGCTTGTGGCCGCCCTTGAACCAGGGGACGATCTCCTTCACCCGGTCGAGGTTGACGATGGCGGAGCGGTGGGCGCGGAAGAAACGGGCCGGATCGAGCCGTGCCTCCAGCTCGGAAAGCGTCCGCCGGATTGAGTAGCGTCCGCCCTCGGTATGTACGAAGGTCTGCTCACCCTCGACACCGATCCAATCCACCTGGTCCACGTGAAGCACGCGGATGCGATTCCCGTCGCGCACGGCCAGCCGGCTCAGGTGACGGCCCTCCCTGGCCAGGCTTTCCAGCACGGGGGCGAGCCGCGAAGCGAGGTCCTGCTCCTCGACCTGGGCAACTTGAGCGCGGCGGATGGCCTGTTCCAATCGCTCGCGGCTGAACGGCTTGAGCAGGTAGTCCAGCGCGTTGACCTCGAAGGCGCGGATGGCATACTCGTCGTACGCAGTGACGAAGACGACCTGCGGGAGCTTCTCCAGTGCATCGAGCACGCCAAAGCCGTTCAGCCCCGGCATCTGGATGTCGAGTAGCACCAGGTCGGGCTGTTCGCGCTCGATCAGCTCCACCGCCTGGAGGCCATCCTCAGCCTCTCCGATGATTTCTACGCCCTCGATACCGTCCAGGAGGCGCTTGAGGCGCTCCCGCGCGGGCGTTTCGTCGTCGACGACTAGGACGCGCATGGGGGGTCCTCGTCTTTGGAGTGTGTGGGGGTGGGCGTTTGGGGGGCGTTGTCGGGAGAGGGTTCACGGAGTCTGGATGGGCCGCGCCAGGCGTTGGGGTTGGCCATCATGTTCACCAGGCCACCGATGACGTTCTCGTAGGTAGCACATAGTTCGTCGCGCGCTTCTTGGTCGATGTGGCCGCAATCGAGAGCGAAATCCAACCAAGGTTGCGTCTCGGCCGCCTCGCTATCGGAGTCGCTCAGCTTGCTGACAAAGTCGGCCGGGTACCTTCGCTTGCGCCAGGCCTCGGCGATGTTGGCACAGACCGAGCGCGAGGAACGGCGAATCTGGTCGGTGAGCGAGTAGCGTTTCTCCTTCGGCCAGTCCTTCGATAGCTCGTAGATGCGGCCCGCTGCTGCAAAGGCCTGCTGATACACCCGCAGCTCCCTGAAGTGCCTCACCAGCGCCATGGCCTACCCCCTACTCCCATACTCCCTCACTCTCTCACGCCCACACACCCACACTCCCTCACACTCCCGCTCAAACGGGGATCCTAACCACAACCACCACTCCCCGCGGCTCGTTCGCTTTCACTTCCAACCCACGCCCATACATCTTGCGCAGGCGCTCGTCCACGTTGCGCAGCCCGTGGCCAGCGCTATCGCCAATGTGGTTGGCTGGCGGCATACCCGGACCCTGGTCTGCGATTATGACCACCACCCCGCCGTCAACGGACCCGACGCGGATGTCGAGGGCGATGCTGCCGTCGTTTCCGTGACCGTGTTGGACCGCGTTCTCCACGAGCGGCTGGAGGATCAGGCTGGGCACAGGTATCGATAGCGCCCCCGCGTCGATCTCGCGGGTGACCCGAAGCCGCTCGCCGAAACGGGCCCGCTCGATCTCCAGGTAGTCGTTCACGAAGGCCAGCTCTTCTTCCAGCGATACCTGCCCCCTATCGCTGCTGGCCAGAACGTATCGAAACATCTCGGCCAGCCGCTCGACCGACGATTCCGCCAGCGCGGGGTCAGTGTGTATCAGCGCCGCGATGGTATTGAGGGTATTGAAGAAGAAATGGGGACTCATCTGGGCCTTGAGCGCCTTCAGCTCGGCCTCCGTCGCCAGAGCCCGCAACTCTTGTGCCACACGCTCCTTGTCCATCAGTCGGCGGTAGTAGCGCAGCCCCATCTCCGCGCCGTGGAGGATGGGAAAAGCGAGCACGATGCCGGCAAAGAGCAGCCACGAGGCTGTGGGCTCGATGTTGAAGCCAAAGAGGTACCCGCAAACAACGAGCGCCAGCAGCGCGCCCAGGAGGTGCCCGGCGACGGAGACGAACATCTCCGTCTCCAGCCGCAGCCAGTCCTGGGGTATGCGTTTCAGGTGGGGGTAGACGAACGTGCGATCCAGTTTCCAGAAGAGCGCCAGGGGGCCTGTTACGGCCAGCCCGGTGCCGACGGCGCTCAGATCCCAACGGCCCGTCGCATAGGCGACGCCGATCGTAGCGCCGACGAAGGGAGTGAGAATTTGATGCACGATGGTCCTGGCGAGCCTGTCCTTCCTCTGGCCGCCGAGTTGGGTTCCCTCGTGCATTGCGATCACTCTCTAGACGGGCGGGGGCAAGCGTCGACCGCACGCGGTCGGCCGCCCCTACGATCCAGCGGGTCGGCTGCCTTCACCCGATCTCTTCAGGTCTCGCCAGGTCTGACTTCCGGGCGGTGGCGGTGCAGGTGTTCATCAGTCCCGGAACCGGATTGAGCCCCTCGTCATACGTGTAGTGCTCCAGACACAGACCGTTTTGGGCCAGGCAGGTATGGAGTGCCGTTTCCTCCAGTAGATCGAACCGAGGCAGCAGCCGTCTCAACAGGCGTCCGATCCGCGCGGACGCGACCACATCGGTGAAGACGAACCAGCCGCCCGGCTTCAGCATACGGGCCATCTCGGCCACCGCCCCTCGCCACCCACGGGGGATATGGTGCAGCACCCCGAAGGAGAAGACGGCGTCGAACATCGCGTCGTCCTCAAACGGCATCGTCCGTGCGTCCACAACGCGGAACTCGACTCGCCCCTCAAGATCGGCCAATCGCTCCCGGGCCACAGCGACCTGCGCCGGGTCGTAGTCCGTGGCGACGACCTGGGCATTGTACCGCTCGACCAACAGTCGCGCCAGCGCTCCCTGCCCACAGCCGACCTCCAGGCAGCGCGGCTGGGGCGGCAGGCTAACCCGCTCGAGCAGCGCCGTCGCCACCCGCACGGTGTTCTGCGCGTGTTCGGCGCTGTTCATCACCCGTTTCTCGACGCCCGTCAGCTTCATAACCCGTCTGGTGAACCAGTTGTCCCTGCGATGTGATGTCGTCATCCGATCAACCTCCAATTCTTGATCAGCACGATCAGTCCGTAGACGCCGGCCCCGAACAGGATGCAGTCCTCGTAGCAGTCGAGCGCGCCGAAACACGAGGGCAGCGCCAGCAGCGCCCACGGCAGGAGCGCAATGAAGACCGTCTTACCCACCCTGGGCGCGGCCGCGGGGACCAGAGCGATGGCGAAGACGGTGAGCGGACAAGGGAACAGG
>JAUVSX010000311.1 GCA_030596915.1 Chloroflexota bacterium
TCAGAAACTGGTAGCACGATCTGCCCGCCGGTGCCGAGCGTGATGAGCAGCTCGTCAGATGCCGCGATGCCAGCGCCACTCCCTCCAGGACTGCGCGGATCAGATCGTCGCGACCGTGGTCAACCGTCAACCCCATCAGGAGGCCGGAAGCTTGGGGATTCATATGTGGTGTTCGTTCTCCAGCCAGGTAGGGCAGGAAGAGCAGCCCGTTCGCACCTGGTGGCGCACTTTCAGCCCAGGTGGTCATCTGTTCGTAGGACGCGCGCCCGAAGAGCCCGAGAATCCGGTCCCGCAGCCAGGCCAGGGCCACTCCCCCGGAAAGAATCGCTGCCATCTGATACCAGGAAGGCCCGTGTGGCATTTGGTCCAGAGCGCCGCAGAACGTATGGATCCTGCCGAGGTAGTCCACGACAGCATCAGAAACTGGTAGCACGATCTGCCCGCCGGTGCCGAGCGTGATGAGCAGCTCGTCAGATGCCGCGATGCCAGCGCCCAGCGCGCTGGCGGCCGTGTCCGCTGCACCTATCACCACTGGTGTCCCTGCCGGCAGCCCGAGTGAGTCCGCAGCGTCGCGTTTCAGCGACCCAGCTATCGCTGTGGATGCCTTCAGCGGCGGTAGTCACGTGGCATCGACGTCGAGCGCCTCCAGCACTTCGTTGCACCAGGTCCGCCGGCGAAAATCGAGAAAGAGCGTGCCGGAGCCGTCACTTGGGTCTGCGTGATGCTCCCCCACCATCAGATAACGCACATAGTCTTTGGGAGACAGGACGCGGCACGTTTCGGCCCACAAGTCGGGGCGGTTCTGCTGCAGCCAGCGGACCGTGGCGGCCTGAAACCCCGTGTACGCCGGGCTCCCAACCAGCTCGATCAGGCGCCGCTGCCCGATCACCTCTGTGATCTCGTGGACCTGGGCCTCGCTCCGCGAATCGGGCCAAATGACCGCAGGAGCCAGGGGTAGGCCCGATCCGTCCAGCAGTACCGTGCCGTGCATCTGTCCCGAGATGCCGATGGCGGCGATCTCGGGGCGGCTACCTTCCCGGCCCGCCGATGCAGCGCCAACTGCAGCCACAATGGCATCCCACCAGGTGTCAGGCGATTGCTCCGCCCAGCCAGGGTGCGGACGGCAAATGGAGTACACGGCGCTCCCCTGTCCCACGATCTCTCCGGCCGGCGTGACCAGCAACGCCTTCGCCGACGATGTGCCGACGTCTATGCCGAGGAGTAGAGACACGTCACGATGCTCCGTTGCATCCTTGTACCCAGAACTCGCACAGCGCCGGACCTTTCTTTCACCTCGGCACAGGGACTCGCGTCCCCAACGCGAGCGGAGGAGGCTCACAGCTCTCCCCGACGGAGCCATCTCTTGCGACGACATCAAGGGGCACGCACAGGGGGAACCGCGGGGAGAGCAGGCCACATCGCTCTGGCCCCACGAGACAGCCCTGCCTATCTGTACAGAACACCGACGCGGACGTTGTCGAACTCATACACCCCCACGTCGCCCTCGTTCAGCAGCTCCGTCGCCAGGCCGATGTCGCCCGTATCGAACCTCTCGTCAAACGCCTCGAGCACGAACTCGCCGTTCAGCCAGAAGCTGAAGCGTGCGCCGTCCGCCACGACCCTCAACACGTTCTCCCCGCCATCCACAAACGAATCGACGAGTACAGGGCCAGCGAGATGGTACCACTCCGCGTCCTCGAGAGCGTAGAAGTCCACCTCACCATTGTCCTCCAGCCTATAGTAGTAGAGATTGTCGTAGTCCTGACAGCGAAACAGCAGCCCGTAGGCAGCCCCCTCGGGGCCCGATATCAGGCTCGCCCGCGTAGTCAGGTCGAAGCGGTAGGGGAAGCCCTCCGGGTCAAATGGCGCCTGGAGCTCGCAGATCTGCTCAACGGTCACACCCGCCTTCGCCTCCACCTCCCAACGGTACACACCGTCGTCGATCGTGTAGTGTGTCACGGCAAGTTCCCCGTCGTCCTCGCCCACTATCCACGCGGCGGTGTCGAAATCATCACGGAACACTGTCCACGGGGCCGAGGCCGGAGTACCTGGCTCGTGGACGTGGAAGTAGTCAAGGACCCATTTGCCGTCGACGGCGAATCCTACGGCCCCCGAGGCAAAGGAATCGTCGAAGAACGCGGCACGCTCTTCGCCGTTGACATACAGCTTGTACTCACTGCGGATGGCCTCGAAACTGATGTCGCACTGCTGTTGCCCTTCGGCACACAGACCCTCGGTTTCGGCGAAGCCTGACGACAGATCTACCTCCCCGTCGATCACAGGATGGGCCTCGCACGTCAGCCACCCATCCACCGTGTAGCACTCCATCCACACGTAGTTCTCCTCGTCCTGAGCGCGAACGACGAGATGAAACTCGGTCGCCTGCGAGTAGTCAGCCCCGCCCAAAGTGACCCGGTAGTCGTACCAGAACTCGTCACCGACGAAGGCTGCCAGGTACCCGTCGATCACCAGCTCGCCATTCTCTGTTGTATACGCTTCGACTGTGTCCTCCGAGGCGTCGACGCTCCACTCGGGCCCGAACCCAAAGAAACGATCATCGAATGTCTCCAGGTAGAACGCTGTCAAGAACAGCGGCAGTTCGTCCTGGGAAGGATACGTGTCTGACTTGCCGGCGGCAGGTGTCGGCGCGAGCGTCGATGTGGCTTCAGGGGGCGTTTCCGGTAGATCATCGTCCCCGTTGGTGCCCGAGCTAACGACAAGACTGACCTCGCCCGAGCAGGGGTCGAGCTGAGTCCCGGGCGGCGGATCGATGGAGATTACCGAGCCGGCGGCGACGACCTCACTGGGCTCGTCGACGCGGACGGGCACGATACCGAGGTCGACGAGTTGCCGCTGGGCGGCGGCTTGGTCCAGGCCAACCACATCCGGCACGATGCAACCGCGCACTACCTCGGCCGCCGCCGTCTCCTCCCCGCTCGCACCGTCGAAGACGTCGCAAGCCACGGACGACACCACCAGTGGCAGGCCAATCATCGCAACACTGATCGCCGAGCGTATACGACTGAACTTGGCCACTGTAGCCTCCCCGGAGCCGACCGGTGGTCCTCTGCAGGACCCGTCACGTTCCGGACCACCTGTCCTGATAGGATCAGTATACTACACGGTCACCCGAAACGGTAGCCCAGCACCCTGCGTCCGCGGCCGGGCGGCAACGACTACCGCGCGGGCGCCTTGACTGAGCATCCGGCGGTGCGCCTTCGTGGTCCCCGCGCACCGGCAAACAACTCAGACGAAGAGAGGCCACGATGCAGAGGGCGTACCCCGATCCCCCTCTCCGCCAAGACCAGAAAGGACGAGTTCGCTGATGCGCACCAGCTCCCGCTTGCCCTCTGGAACGAGTGTGTTGAGAAGCAGAGGGGGTGCGCCGTTCGCCAGCCACTGTCTGACGAAATGGAGCGGGACGTCAAGGCGGCGGCACGGCCAGATGATCATATCCGCTACGAGCTGGCAGCGATCGTAGAGGCCGAATGTCGAGACCGGCTGCTCATTGAACGTGCTTCGGTTCACGACTCCAAGATGGGCGCCGCGGACGAGGGATTCCAGGACCATGACGGCCTCGGCCGCGTGGCGGTAGTAGCAGTCACCGGATACGCCAGCCAACTGGGGCTCGCCCAGCAGGACGGAAGCGGCGGTGTCGCGGCTGAATAGCTTGTACCCGGAGTGGAAGTCAGGGATTAGATCGAGCGTGGTCGAGTACTCCAAGCGGAGTGGTTGCCCCGAGATCGAGGCGTGGTAGCGCAGGGCGTCCAGCAAGAGACGGTTGGCCAATTCCTCGTGCTCGGCCCGGAGGAATCCCAGTGGGCGGTGACGCGACGAGCGACGGCCGAGCACGAGTACTTGGTCGGTACCGGAATGGATTCGGATGTGCTCAGCCGCCCGCACGAAGTTGAGCAGCTCGTTGGGGAAGTGGTCGCCGTCCTGGTCCACGACAGCCAGGTACTTGAACGATCGCCGTTCCAGCAGGCATCGCGCGCCATTCCGTGCCCCGTGAAGCTTGCCGCGGTTTCGCGGCGCGATCCAGGTTGAGACGCAGAACTCACGGGCGATGCGCTCGGCAGTCTCCGCCCCCAGCTCCCCGCCGTCGACGCTTAGACAGACAGCCGACGGGTCTGCCACTTGCCGGCAGAACCCAGTCACCGCATCCTCAAGCAGCGACTCGGCAATGCCAGCGTCGACGCCTTCCGGGAAGTACACAGGGATGATGATGCCTGTGTCGTGACGCAGTGCGTTGTTCGCCTCTCGGAACGTGACTGGCAGATGGGTCTGCGCCTCACTCACGTGCACACCTCCGTCCCCCCCCGCTCATCACCCCGCCGGAAGGTCTGCGGGTGATGCTGGCCGAGTCTCGGGCTTCCTCAACGTCTCAGGAACGAAGAACGCGAAGACAGCCGACGCGACAAGACCGGCCGCCGAGATCACCCAGATCGCTGCCGGCAGTGCCATCAGGTCGGCGACGCCACCGACGGCGAGGGGCCCGCCACTTGCCCCCGCGTCGCCGATGAGCCGCCACACCCCCAGGAATTCCCCTCGCGCATCCGCGGGCGCCAAGTCAGCCCCCAGAGTCATCATCGAACCGGATCCCAGTCCGTTACCCACGCTGTAGATGCACGTCGCCGCCAGGAGTTGACCAATGTTGCCTGTCAGGGGAACCAACGCCATTCCAAGGGTCTGCACCAGGA
>JAUVSX010000457.1 GCA_030596915.1 Chloroflexota bacterium
ACAATCAGGCGCGCTGCCGCGTCGCTATCCCATCTGCCTGTGTTGATCACCAGGTGATAGTGGACCGGTTCCGACGAGTCGATGCTATAGAAGTTCTTCACGTAGTCTTTGGCTTTCCTGTCCCGCTGGGTGATCTCTTTTTCGGCGGCCTGCCTGCTCACGCCCTCCTGGTCCTGAATGGTCGCGGACCGAGCCTCCAGAGGACCCTGGACGCGAACGTGGAGCACACCAGGCCTGTCACGAAGGATGGCCTGGCCGCCGCGCCCCACGATGACGATGTTGTCCTGCTCGTAGGCAGCCCGGATCGCACGCCTGACCACCAGGATCGCCTGCTCCTCGTCCATCTCTTCCACGGCGGCTGTCCTGCGACCGCTCAGATCCTCTCGCCACGTCCGGACCTGGGCGACGACCCGCGGGCCACGCAGGCGGTCGAGGAAGCCTCGCATCTTGTATCGCTCCTCGGAGAAATCAATCACGTTCTCAGGCGTCAGGCCAAACTCAATCGCCATCCGGGACATGACGCCCTTGTCAAAGTACCGGTACCCTAGTAGCTCGCAAACTTTGGCAGCTATGTCGTCAGCTCCGGTGCCGTACTGCCTGGAGATGGTTATCACGGCCATCGTGTGCCTCCTTCCCCAACGGCCTGCCCAACCCATCCTGCCCCAAGCCAGTAGCGCGTTCAGCGCCATTGGCGGCGGCCAGTCGCGCCGCACGTGCCGGTTCCCTGCTGTCTTGCCCTGCCATCATCAGTATACCACATCTGGACGCACGGCGTCAACACCTTTGCTTCGGTCCTCGCCCGCGGGCCTGTCGCCTTAGCGATGGCCAGGGACTGCTGTCGCTGCAACCTTTTGCGGTATAATCCGTAGTAGTGAGCATAGACCCGGATGCGCATGGACCGACTGGAGCCCGAACGTGACCGACGAATCAGACTTGATCCAAATGGCTCGCAAGGGCGACGAGGGCGCGTTCGGCCGCCTCGTCCTCGCCTACCAGACCGCCGTCTACAATATGGCGTATCGGATGCTGGGCAACGCCAAGGAGGCTGAGGATGCTGCGCAAGAGGTCTTCCTGCGCGTGTACACGAATCTCCACAGATACGATCCGGGCCGCTCGTTTCGTACCTGGCTGCTGTCGATCACCTCTCACTACTGTATCGACCGGCTTCGCCGTCGTCGCATCACCTGGCTGCCGCTGGAGGACGAGATCGCCACGCCGGAGCGAGCGTGGGAGGCCGCAAATCAGCCCAACCCGCAGGATGCGGTAATACAGAAGCAGCGGGACGAGCGCGTACATAAGATGCTCGCCAAGCTCCAGCCTATTGATCGTGCTGCGATCACGCTGTGTTACTGGTACGATTGCTCATACGAGGAGATTGCTGAGGCTCTTGGTCTGACTGTCGGCGCTGTGAAATCCCGTCTGTACCGTGCCCGGCGCGCGCTCGCGGGCATGATGCGTGGACAACCTGCCCGTGAGCGCCTCGGGTCCAGGGAGTCTGCGCGCGATGAGGCGCCGCACGCGGGATCGGTGTGTCAGGATGCGGTGCGGCGAGAAGAGGTCTGCTATGCGATGTGAACACGCGGGCGAAATGATGTCGGCGCGGCTTGACGGCCGGTTGAGCGGCGCCGAGTCCGAGGTTCTTGACAGCCACCTGGCTGCTTGCAGCAAGTGCCGCGCGGAGTGGCGCGCACTGTTGTCGGTCGACCAGTTCTTGGCCTCGCCGCCGTTGAGCCCCGCTCCGGGCTATCTGCGTTCCCGGGTTATGGCCCGCGTGGAGCGGCGGCAATGGGCCCGGCGGGTAGCCGTTGGTGGCGCGGCGCTGGCCCTGGGAACTGTGGTCCTCGCGATGCTCACGTTGGCTCCCGTGTTGCTTGGCCTGACCAATGCCGGCTCGGCTCTCAATACGCTGCTGATTGTTGGCGGTGAGGCCGTCGCGCAGGCGGCGGCGCTGATCGGCACGGCGGCCCGCACTGGGGCTGTGCTACTGAGGGCTTTCGCTTTGCCGACGGCAGGGTTCGCGGTGTGCGCAATGATCGCAGCGGCGTTCCTGACCGCGCTGTGGATAGGCACTCTACACCGGCTGCGCGTCGCGCAGTGAGGCGCAGGCGGAGCTCAACGAACAGGGATGCCGAAGGAGGTGTGGTGATGAGAAAGCTGGGAATCAGTGTCGCGTCAATCCTGTTGGCTGCAAGCGCGCTCGGGTGCTGTGTCTTGCCTCAACTTCCGGCGATTCGCATACCCGAAATCAACATCAGCGTACCCACTGTCGCGATCGGGGAACTGAGAGAGATGGAGGAGATTGTACCCGCTTCCGGGGAAGACTCCGTGGATGTCTCCATTCTCTTCGGCGCCGGTGAACTTGAGCTGGGTGCTGGGGATGAGGATGAGCTGCTTGCCGCGCGCTTCGTCTACAACGTGGATGAGTGGGAGCCCGAGGTGACCTATGACGACGGCGAGCTGTCCATCCGTCAGGGTAGCGGAGGAGGGATACCTGCCGGCGAGTTCGGGAATATGCGGAACGAGTGGAGCCTCGCGTTCTCGCCAGAGATCCCCCTCGATATGGATGTCAAAGTGGGCGCGGGGGATGTGACCCTCGATTTCACGAGTCTCCAGCTAACGGAGTTGGACGTGGATATGGGTGCGGGCGACCTCGAGATACGCTTCGACGAGCCGAACCGGGCCGAGATGGGGCGTATGACGCTGGATTCCGGAGCCGCCAAGCTCGGCGTGTTCGGGATCGGTAACGCCGGGCCGGAACGCGTCAGGGTCCAGTGCGGGGCGGGCGAGATCACGCTCGATTTCACGGGTGAGTGGCCCGGCTCCGCCGATGTGACGATCACCACGGGAGTCGGTCAGGTCACGCTGCGCCTGCCCAAGGAGGTCGGAGTGCGCGTCGAGAACCGCGGTGGCATCACGACCGTGGAGGCGTCTGGCTTCAAGAGGCTCGGAGATGCCTACGTGAATGATGCCTTCGGCGAGACCGAGACGGAGTTGCGCATCGAGATCACCGCCGGAGTGGGCAACATCGAGCTAATCGAGGTGCCGGAGTAGACTGGAATTGGTGCCCGCGGACGGGGAGCGTTCTGGAGCGGGATTGGACTGGTCCAGAGCCCCGCGCGGGAGAGGAGATGGTGGAATGAAGAAACAGCTTGCGATCTGCTCCATTCTCGGCATAGGCCTCGTGTTGCTGCTTCCCGTAGCACCGGTGGCTGCCAAGGGCCCGCTACCCGACGACGGAATCACGATCATGAACGAGGACTATACGCTGGAATCGGGAGAAGCGGTCAATGGCGATCTGGTGGTCTTCAACGGTGACGCGA
>JAUVSX010000235.1 GCA_030596915.1 Chloroflexota bacterium
CGCCTCCGTGAACAGCACCCAGCCCGTCTTCGCCCTACCCCTGAACAAGTATCGAAAGTCCGCTGGCGTGCTGCCGTCGGCCGCGTGAATGCCAAAGATCCACGCGCATTCGCCGTACGGCAAGGAGGCATCCCGAACGGGCCCCCGCCGGTCGGGCAAGCGCTGGCGGCGCGCATACAGGCCATTCACGTACCCCTCGCGCAGGCTAGGCGTGCAGACGCGGATCCACTGATCCTTGCTCAGCTTGCCAGGTACCAGGTCCGGATCTTCACGGACCTCCAGCACCGTCCGGTCGCCCACACTCCTCAACACGGAACTGTCCCCATCCGGGGCACGCCGCACATTCAGCCCCTCGACACTGTGGACGACTAGTTGTGAGACCGGTTCACCGATGAGAGTGAGGTGTCCCACAGCGATGTAGCCCTCTATGCCGCTGGGCGTCCGGACGTGAAGCCACTCGCCGGGCTTCTCCAGCTTGGCGCGCACGACATCTTCACGCTCCACGCTTTCCAGCACGGTCCCGTCGTCCACGTGGCTGATTGCAGGCATGGTCTCCGATGGCGTGGATCGTATGTTCACGAACCCGACGTCCGGACTCACTGCCTCAACGTGCACGATGGCCTGGCGTGTCTCGACAAGGCGCAGGTACCAGGCTGCCACGTACCCCTCTATGCCATCGGGAATCCGTACGTGCAACCACGAGCCGTCCCGCCCGACCTTCTCGCGCGTGACCCCGGCCGGCTCAAGCGACTCGAGAATGGCACGGTAGGCCACTTTCGCGATTCGAGGTAACTCGGTGGATGGAGTCGACCGTACGTTCAGGCCCATCGACCGCGGCGTTACCACCTCCAGGCTGAGGCCCGGCGTCCCGGGGGGCGGCTCGCTCTCTCCAAGCGGGCAAGCTCGGATCAGCGCGAATAGATCGCTGTTCAGGACGGCCGCCGTGAACACGCTGAAGAATGCGGGGCTGTGGCGCGCCATCTGATCGAGCCAGACCTGGAACTCACCAGGCGCCATCCGGACCTGCCCGTACTCGTCGTGATATGGGCCGAGGATTGGATACAGCGGAGGCCGGCTCTGCCACCGGCGGCACCAGTACTCGTAGTGGCCGTAGGTCCATTCCTCGATGACGCGGTGCGCCTGCTGCTCAGGCGTGAGTGCGGACCCCGGCGCGAAGAACGACCCGTACGACATCGGCATGAGTCCGCCCTTGCAGAACTCGTTCAACTGGTCGTACGGCAGGTCGCGGTGGTGCGAGATGTTGGGAAAGGAGCAATTGTAGAGCCTGTGGGTGTCGACGCCGGCCGTGGTTAGCAACTGCCCGAGTCGCGCGGCCTGCTCGAACCGATTTCGGCAGGCCGCGTCTTCAGTGTCGAAGATGCAGCCCCGGAAGCCGTCCCGAAATGCCCTCACGACCGCCTCTGATTCGGCGTGAGGATCGTCTAGCAGCAGCCATGTCCAGGCAATGGGGACCAGCGCGGCGCTTAGGATCCGGTTGGCAATCTCGGCCATTCCATCACGATACGAGCCGCCGTGCGCCACCTTGTAGATGATGTGCGTCGCGCCGGTACGCGGAGCCATCCTGAGAGCCTGGTCAAGCTCGCGAGAAGTTCGAGCCCACAATCCTTTGCCGCGCAACATACACACCTCCCGTTGGCCTGGATGCCTCTTCCCCTAGCGAGAAACGTGGGGGCTGTCCCGCAGAAAGACCCGCCACGGAGCACTACGGGCGATCCCGTCGCCGCGGACACCGATCCTGGGGCCGCTGTCAACGGCCTCGTCTGGGACGCCCTCATCGAACTCGACGTACAGACAGGCTTCAGGCGCACAGAGATCGGCGCCGTCCAAGCTCCGGTCAATCGCGAGCGCCTGGCAGAGCCGAGCCGGCCCGCTTGTCAGATCCACGCCGTCGCGCCCGCCACGACGGGACCTCATCGCATCAATGCCCTCAACCGGCTCCAGCGCCCGGATCAGAACCGCGGCTGGAAAGCCGTCGCTTTCGGTCACGACATTCAGGCAGTAGTGCATGCCATAGATGAAGTATACGTATGCGTGGCCGGCTGGCCCATACATCGTGCTGTTACGCGCCGTTCGCCCGGAACGAGCGTGGGAGGCCCTGTCTTCTTCACCGACGTAGGCCTCAACCTCGACGATCAGCCCTGACGCCCGCTCGCCGCCCAGCACCCGGACCAGCCGCTGGCCGAGTAGCCCACGGGCGACCGTGAGAGTATCCCGAGCGAAGAAGGTTCGCTCAAGCCGGGCCGTCAAGCCGCCCCAAACCGCGGATCACGCGTCATGGTCAGCCGCAGTCCCGTGGCCAAGTCTACTCGCGGTTCGTACTTCAGCAGCTTGTGAGCCGTCGAGGTGTCAGCGCACATCCGGGAGACACCGCCGCTCTCGGCCGGGCTGCGCAGGACTTCCGCCTCACGACCGACCGCCTTTGCCACGAGGGCCGCCAACTCATTGATGCTCGTCTCTCCCCCACTCCCAACGTTCACGATCCTGCGATCGACATCGGCCGCGCTCGCCGCCGCCACCATACCAGCCACCACGTCGTCAAGATACACGAAGTCACGCGTTTGCCCTCCACCGCCGAAGATGACCAACGATCCTCCTCCCATCGCCTGATGCAGGAAGCGCGGTATCACGGGCGGGTGTGAGGCCGGCATGCGCTGCCCCGGCCCGTACGCGTTGAAAATGCGCAGTACCACGGTCTCGATGCCCCACAGAGCCCCAATCGTGCGGACGTAGTATTCGGCCGCGAGCTTGCTCACAGCGTACGGGGATTGGGGATTCGGAGTCAGGTCCTCGCTGAGAGGCTGCCGGGCCTGCTCCCCGTAGATGGCGCCTGAGGATGCCAAGACAACGCGTCCCACTCCGGCGTCGCGCATCGCCTCCATCAGGCTCACGGTGCCGCCGACATTCACCTCATTGTACTCGCGCGGATAGAGTACGGAGGCGCGGACAAGCACTCGGGCCGCAAGATGGTAGACACAGTCCACATCCTGAAGGAGAGTCCAGAGCTTGGGCCGATCGGCAACATCTCCCCGGGTGAAGTGCACGTCATCGTGCAGCCGCGCCTGATCCCCAGCGCTGAGGTCATCGATGACGCGGACCTGATGGTGATCGTGCACGAGGCGGTTCGCCAGGGCGGCCCCCAGGAACCCCGCTCCGCCGGTAACGAGAAAGCGCAAACCGGACTCCTTCGCAGCAAGGCGGGCAGAAGTGGGAAAATCGAGTCGCATTATAGCACCGCAGCCGCTCCCGTGGCAAGCGTGCGCACGCAGCACCACGCCACGCCGCCTCCGGAGAGGGGATGTCCAGGTCCCGAACGCATGACGCTGTTTGAGGCACTCCACGCCCTGGTTCCGGCGGGACCCATGTGCCCGCAATTCAAGGCGCGTGGCTGAAACGCCCCACCAGGGGCGCCGCGTTTGACACGTCCGCCCAGCCCGGTATAGTCACCTGTGTCAGGCCATGGCATGTCACGCCGCAGCGCACCGCAATGGTTCGCACTGTTGGGACACACTGCCAGACAGGCCTGGCGCCTTCTATGCCCTCAAGCAGACGATCCCTCGCCAGAATGATCCTCTTGGTGCCGGTGGTGGTAGCTTTGTCGCTGCTAGGCGTCTCCCTCATCCGCCCCACCCTGGCTCAGCAGGACCCGCCAGATGCCCTGGTGCGCATCGATGTGTCAGGCGCGCCCCATCTGGCGCAGCTTGCCGCCACCGGCCTGCAGGTACTGGCCCGCCTCGCAGCGGCCGACGAGGAATACGTGCTGGCCGTACTGTCGACGGATGAGCAGGATCAGTTGCGCTCCGCAGGCTACGTCGTGGAGATTGTCGACCCCGACGCGGAAGGAGCTTCCTACTTCCTGATCCCTAGTGCGGACCTGAAGAGAGTCACGCAGACGCCTCCGTTGTTCGAAGTGGTCCACGATGATGGTCAACAGGCCGTTGTGCGGATGCGCCCAGGCGCTGCTCCATCGGAGATGCGGGGGCTGGACACACCCGCTGTAAAGCTCGACGCTGTGCCCGCGGCGCTAGCTGCACGCAATTCAGGCGACGTGCCGGTCCAACCGGCCTACGACCCACTGGTAGCGGACCTGGTCGCACGCATCACTAACAGCACCCTCCACTCCTACGTCGGGGGCCTGAGCGGGGAATGGCCCGTGGAGATCGGGGGCAGCCCGTATACGCTGAGCACTCGCTACTCGTACAGCGGCACGCCACTCACGAAGGCCACGCAGTACGTCTACGAGCATATGGCATCGCTGGGGTACGACGTATCCTACCACACCTACACGCTATCCGGCGAGACGCTGCGGAACGTGATCGGCGAGAAACGCGGATCGCGATACCCTGACCGCATCATCATGCTCACAGCCCATCTCGACTCGCGCGCAGCAGCGGCGCCGCACGACCCCGCTCCAGGCGCCGACGACAACGCCAGTGGCTCGGCCGCGGTGATGGTCGCCGCCGACTTGCTGGCAGACATCGACTTTGAGTACACGGTACGCCTGGCCTTCTTCACCGGGGAAGAGCAGGGCATGTACGGCAGCTACTACTATGCCGTCGATGCCTACAACGCTGGTGACGACATCCTCGGCGTGCTCAACCTGGATATGATTGCGTGGGACGCCAAGGGTGGCCCCGAGATCGATCTGCACTCCGATTCTCCCAGCGTCGAGGACGATTCCGATGCCCTGGCCGATCTCTTCGCTGCCGTCGTGGACACGTACGGACTGGATCTCACGGTGCAAACGGTGGAGGCCGGCGCTACGTTCTCCGACCACTACCGGTTCTGGCAGCAGGGCTATGCTGCGATTATGGCTATTGAGGACTACTACAACCCCAGCGAGCAGCCCCAGGAACCGCGCGACTGGAACACGAACTACCACACGATAGGCGACCGGCTGGACACCCTCAACCTGGACTACTACCGCGAGTACGTGCGGGCCAGTCTGGGCACCATAGTCCATTTGGCCCGCCCTCTGCGTTGGATCAGTGGCACGATCACGTCCGCGGCTACGGACGAGCCCAGCAGGGCGACGCTAACGGCTTCCGGGAGGACAGGCGCCTACGGCGCCACTACCGGCGCCGACGGGGCCTACGCCATCCAGTTACCCGCGGGCGTCTACACCGTGACGGCTTCCTCGAACGGCTACGCGCCGCACAGCGTCGCCGGCGTGGCGGTCATCACCGGGACAGGTACGACGCTTGACTTCGCGCTCGTCCCGCTGCCGGCCTATGTTGTGACCGGGACGCTGACCGACGCCGACACAGGACGGCCTCTGACTGGAACCGTCCGGTTTGGCGAGGACGTGATCGCGCTGGCGACCGCTGGTCACTACAGTGTCACCGTGTTCAGCGGCACGTACACCCTGCTTGCTCAGGCACGCCTCTATTATCCGGTCACGCGCACCGCAATCATCGATCGGGACCAGCGCCAGGACTTCGCGCTGACAGCAGCCCCGTGTCTTCTGGTTGTCGACGACGACTACGACAATAAGGGCAACGCTTACGACGACGAGGCCTACTACACGACAGCACTCGAGGCACTCGATGCTGACTACGATGTGTGGGCTGTGGCAGAC
>JAUVSX010000246.1 GCA_030596915.1 Chloroflexota bacterium
GAACTGGGGACGTTGGTCGAGATACGACAGTAGCGGCCCACCAGCGGCTGGCAGGTTGGCCCGCCGGCGGCGAACACGCGGTCTGGCCGCTAGGCCCTCTCAGGCTCGGCGTGAATCAGCACCCGATCCAGGCCTACGGGTGGCCCGGGGTTCACGGTGTTGCGATCAGGAGGTCGGCGCCGTCCCTTCCGCGAGCTTCTCAAGCACCCAGATATTGAGGAGGGTCTCGGCGGACACTCCCCGCTCATCAGCAGCTTCGGCAAGGCCTCGAGATAGCTGACTCTCGAGCGGATAGTATGCTGCCTCGGACTGGATATCAACGTCGAATTCGACGGGCTCCGTCTGATCCCAGTAGTCCGCCAGGTCGTGGCTGTCCCAGAACTCGGCGATCTCCCTGTACGACGCGCCTTGCGAAATCGAACTCCTACCTTCGCTCATGTCTCCTCCGCTCCGCACGCGTCATATCCCGCGCGGACAGAACCAGGGCACGCCTGTCTCTCTTGTACACAAAGAAGACGATCAGATAGCGTCCTGCATCCGTCTGGCCGGCTGCGCTGTACACATCCTCCAGCGTCTAGACCTGCTCCGGCTCGGCGTGAATCAGCACCCGGTCCAGGCCTGGGACCTCGTCACGTAGCCGGTCCTCGATCTGGCTGATCGTGCGGTGGGCCTCCGTCAGAGACATCTCGCCCGGCAGGCTGCAATGCAGTGATACGACCCATCCACGCTCCCCTTCGCTCACCTGCAGATGGTGGCACTCGCTAACGCCAACAACCTCCCGCACCACCCGCTGCACCGCCCGAGCTACGGCGCGTTCATCCGTGCTCGGGGTTGTCCCGTATCCGACCTCCCCACGGGGCTCAATGTGGGTAGTCACTTCAGCTAGCTGAGGAATGCCGGCTCTGGCCCGGGCCTCGAGCAGCGATGCCTGAGCGTGGGCCTCGCGCAGCGAGAGAGAGCCATCAACTTCCAGGTGAACCTCCACGGAGTATCTCCCGCCGACCTCGCTAGCCCACACGGAGTGTATGGCCACCCCCAGGCCGTCAGCGAGCCGGCGTAGCGGGACCGTGATGCTCTCCTGGCGGCCGTCTCCCGCCGGCACAGCGCCGGGCTCGACGTGAATCGTCACATCTTGGATCTCCGGGCGGGCTTCCCGCAGCCGGTCCTGTACCTCGTGGGCAATGGCGTGAGCCTGCGCCGTCGTCAGCTCGGGATCGACGCGGATGTGCAGATCAGCGTAGACGGCTCCCTCGTGCCCGCGACTGCGCGCCCGGTGGCTCGAGACAACGCCCGGTACCGACATGGCGACCTGCACGACCTCGTCCGGCGGCATAATTACCTTGTCCATTAGCGGGGAGGCGCTCTCGCGGATGATATCGACGCCGATCTTGGCGATCACCAGGGCGATGAGCAGCGCCAGGATTGGATCGGCGAGGGGGTAACCCATCTGGACGGCGATCAGCCCGCCAATCACGGAGAGCGAGACGAAGATGTCAGCACGGGTGTGGAGCGCGTCGGCGACGAGCACGTCGCTCTTCAGGCGGCGGCCCTCTCGCAGCTCATACCACACCACGATCACGTGGATGACGATGCTGAACACCAGCACGCCGTAGCTCCACGCGTTGACCTCCATTTCGACCAACGAGGGTTCGCGCAGCCGCGCCACGGCGCTCCTGACCAACTCCCACGTCGTCAGGAAGAGAAGCATCGCAATCACCAGCGTCGTGAGACTCTCCGCCTTACGATGCCCGTAGGGGTGGTCCTCGTCGGCCGGGCGAGAGGCGATGAAGACACCCACCAGGCCAATCACGTTCGAGGCAGCGTCGAAGACCGAGTCGTATCCGTCGGCGATAATGCTCAGCGAACCCGTCCAGTAGCCAACGGTGAGCTTGGCGATGGTCGCAGCCAGATTGAGCGCCAGCGTGATCCACAGTACCCGCTGGACCTGGCGCAAGCTACTCATCGCCTTTGGCGCAGTATGCCCCATCCTCATACTCAGGCTTGACCCGTGCACGGGGGCGCGACCCACCCCCTTCTCGGCTCCACCGTCCGTGCTACAATCTGGGCAGCACTGCAACGTGCAACCCCGAGAGCACAGCAGGCCGCACCTCACCGTGCGACCCTCATATCAATATAGCCCGCACCTTGAGCTTGTCAAGAATGGAAGCGAACCTCATCCTGGCCTCTGCCTCGCCTCGCCGGCGCGAGCTACTGACGTTGCTGAGACTGCCCTTCGATGTGACGCAGGCGGACGTGGACGAGGACCCCCGGCGTGGAGAGACGCCAGCCACCGTCGTCGTGCGCCTGAGCGAAGCGAAGGCGCGGGCCGCCGGTCGGGTGTTGGGGAGGACGCTCGGGACCGCCTCCGGCCCAGTGGTGATCGCGTGCGACACCATCGTTGCGCTCGAGGACAATATCCTCGGCAAGCCGCGCGATGCGGGCGACGCGACCGCAATGCTGCGTCGCCTGCGGGGACGGCGCCACGCGGTCCATAGCGCCATCACTCTGCTGGACGCCGCCACTGGCCGTTCGCGGACGGACCTGGTGAGTACTCACATAGCCATGCGCCCCTATAGCGACGCGGAGGTCGCTGCCTACGTCGCCAGCGGCGATCCCCTGGACAAAGCCGGAGCCTACGCTATCCAGAACGCGAGCTTCCACCCGGTGGCCGAATATCGTGGCTGCTACGCGAACGTCGTGGGCCTCCCCCTCTGTCACTTGGCCCGCAGCCTCCGCACGTGGGAGATCGAGCCCCTCGCTGGCCTCCCCGTCAGGTGCCAGGCCCACACGGGACAGACCTGCCCCGTTTTTCAGGCCATTCTGGGGAGAGAGAAGTGACTCGCCACGGAGGCACGCAGTCCTCGGGGAGACAAGAGAGCTTTTTCTGACTCCGTGTTCTCCGTGCCTCTGCGGTGCAATTGCATGGTCTCTAGTTGGCACTCGCGGGGTTGCGGCTATAATCATCTATGATGAGAAAAGCTGCCCTCATCGTTGCCTGCCTGTTGCTCGTCGTGGCCTGCAAGGGTCCCGCAGTCGAGACACCTGCCCCACCCGCCTCGACGCCCACACCTTCCATCGCCCCTACACCCACGCCAGCCCGAGCCCTTCCCGACGCGACCGCCGCTCTCTTTCTCGATAGCTGGATGAGGGGCGACTACGGGACGATGTACAACCTCTTGAGCCCCACCAGCCGGGCCGCTATCGACGCCGACGGCTTCGCCCACAGGTACCGGAGTACGTTGATCGAGGCGAGTGTGCTAACGGTCACGACCCGCCTGCAGTCTTCGCTCCGGGATGGTGATCAAGCGTGGGCCGCATTCAACCTGAAGCTCGATACGGCGCTCGCCGGCACGCTCGTCACCGACACAATCATGTCGCTGAGCCGGCAGGGTGAGCAGTGGGGCGTCGACTGGGACGCGAGTCTTATCTGGCCGCAGCTAGCGGGCGATCACTACTTCCGAATGGAATACACCGTCCCGCTCCGCGCCAACATCTACGACCTGAATGGGCTAGGGCTGGCGAGAGAGGGTACCATCGTCACGGTTGGCGTCATCCCCGGCGATGTCGAGGATGATGAAGCTGTGCTGGCCGCGCTGATGCAGATCACGGACCTCACCGCCGAGGAGATCCTGGGGCGCTACATTGACGCGCCGGCTACCTGGAAGACCACCATTGCCGACATTCCCGCCGAAGTCAGCATTGAACACAACGACATGCTCGCCTCCACGCCGGGCATTTACCGGGATGAGAAGCCTGGCCGCATCTACCCCCACGGCGGCGCCGCGCCCCACATCGTCGGGTGGGTGGCGCCCGTGCCGGCCGAGCAGTTGGACGCCTATCGTGCCCGCGGGTACCGAGGGGACGAGTGGGTGGGCATTTACGGGATCGAGGCGTGGGGTGAGGAGATCCTGGGCGGCAAGCACGGGGGCAAGCTTACGCTCATCACCGGAGCCGGCGAGGTCGTCGAGGTGCTATCGGAGACCTCCGCCGTGCCCGGTCGCGCCATCTACACAACGATCGATCGCGACTTCCAGGAGAAGGTACAGCAGATACTGGGGCAGCGCAAGGGTGCAATCGTCGTGCTCGATGCGCGGACTGGCGCGGTCCGGGCGCTCGCCAGCAGCCCGGGCTTCGATTCGAACGTCTTCGTGGGCCCGGCGGGCGAGGTGGGCCGCTCGCAGCTTCTGGCCGACCCGCGTCATCCTCTCGTCAATCGCGCCATCCACGGCATCTACCCCCTTGGCTCGGTCTTCAAGATCGTCACAATAGCCGCCGCGATGGAAGAGGCGCACATGGACCCGGTGGGTACGAGCTTCTTCTGCCCCGGATACTGGGACGGGCTGGGCGCCGCGGCGCGCAAGGCCTGCTGGACGAGCCACGGGGATATTACCCTCAAAGATGCGCTCACCGCGTCGTGCGATGTCACGTTCTACGAGGTCGGGCTGACCCTCGATGGGGTGGGACAGGACATCCTCCCCGACTACGCCCGCGGGTTCGGCTTCGGCGTGTCAACCGGGCTGGAGGCACTACCTGATGATGCCGGGCTCGTACCAGACTACGAGTGGAAGGTCAACAACATCGGCGAAGCCTGGTGGGTCGGTGACACGATCAATCTGGCGATTGGCCAGGGCTACCTGCTAGTAACCCCGATACAGGTGGCGCGAATGATGGCGGCGGTCGCGAATGGGGGCACGCTGCTGCGCCCCTTCCTCATCGACCGTATCGGGTCAGGCGCGAACGGCGAGCCCGCCCAGGTGACCGAGCCCGAGGGCGTCGGCACGGTGCCGCTCAGCGCGGCGCACCTGATAGCCATCCAAGAGGCGCTCCTGGGCGTGACCACGATGTCGATCGGTACTGCCCCCCATCGGTTCACCGGTCTGAGCATCCTCGTCGCGGGCAAGACGGGCACCGCCGAATCCGGCGGGCCGGAGACGATGCCCCACTCCTGGTTCGCCGCCTACGCCCCAGCCCACGACCCGGAGATCGCCATCGTAGTTATCGTCGAGAAAGTCGGCGAGGGTTCGACCTTCGCCGCGCCGATGACGCGCCAGGTCGTCGAGGCGTACTACGGCCTGCCCCTCACGCCATTGCCGCCCCAGGCGATGGAAGGCTACGCAACCCCGACGCCTCCTCCCGAGGCGACGGAAGAGATCACCACAACCATCCCCGCCGACCAGTAGGGCAGGTTTCCATACCTGCCGTCCCATCTGCCGTCCGTGCGCCGCAGACCTGCGCGGGATCTGCGATCCCGTAGTGCGTTGCACGTTCCGCCCTGCCTCCTCTTGCGCCAAACCACCGTTCCGGGGGCGTCCCCGGTGAGCACCACTTGCCGTACATTGTCTGAACCACGGATTACGCGGATTGCAGGATGACACGGATGAAAGACAGCCTCCTGGCGGTAGGCTCCGTGAAATCTGATAAT
Organism: Chloroflexota bacterium; assembly: GCA_030596915.1. GTDB lineage: Bacteria > Chloroflexota > Anaerolineae > B4-G1 > B4-G1 > JAUVSX01. Next base: position 5,423 of record JAUVSX010000246.1, read on the forward strand.
CCGTCTGCA